>JBGPVY010000244.1:0-4470 GCA_041491905.1 Nitrospiraceae bacterium
AAACTGCACAATAGGGTTCCATGGGTCAGGATTGACCCACGAGATGAGCGCGCGAGCAACAACAACATATATATAGATTTCTAAAACATAATAGATGACCGTTGCCAATGCGCTCAGGGCATTGCCTATGACAAACATCAGCGTCCCAACTCCTTCGATCTTGTGGTCGCCGCTTCGACTGCCGCCATCAGCGCGGCACGGAATCCCCCCTGCTCGAGCTGATGAAGCCCGGCGATGGTCGTGCCTCCGGGAGACGCTACCCGATCTTTCAACTGAGCGGGGTGCACCCCTGATTCCAGCACCAAGCGAGCCGCGCCGAGCACTGTCTGGGCAGCAAGAAGTTCGGCGGTCTGCCGCGGCAAGCCCATCATAACCCCCCCATCCGCCAGCGCTTCAATGGCCTGAAATACGTAGGCCGGCCCACTGCCGCTCAGTCCAGTCACGGCATCCATCAATCGTTCCTCAACCAGCACCACCAGGCCGACAGCTTGGAATATTGTTCGAACCAGCCGAACGTCATCGTCGGAAACTCCGGCACCCATCGCAAGAGAGGTCATGCCCTCCCGGACCAATGCCGGAGTATTCGGCATCGCACGAACGACCCGCATCGCCCCGGCAATCTGTTCCGCGATTGTCCGAATCGTCACCCCTGCCACAATAGAAATCACAAGAGCATGGGCCAGGGTCGGGCCAAGCTCACTGAGCACAGCAGGAATCGTCTGAGGTTTCACCGCCAAAACGACCACATCAGCCCAGGCGACAGCCTCACTGTTGGAGGGACCAACACGAATGCCGAACTGACTTTTTAAGCGATCGCGGCGCTCGGCAACGGGATCCGTCGCCCATATCGACTCAGCAGAACACACCTGTCCTGAGAGGAGACCGCCGATCATGGCCTCAGCCATGTGGCCAGCCCCGATGAACGTGATCTTGCTCGTGATCGTTGGACTAGGCATGCCGCACTCCACAAAAAGCTCTGTCGACTCGCACCATCGTGGCCCCCTCTTCGACTGCAACGTGATAATCATTCGCCATACCCTTTGAGAGTTCGTTCAAAGAGGGGTATTCGGCGAAGGAGAATACAATGCCACTGGATCGGGTCCCCACCCCCGCAGCCCTTCGATTTTGGGAAGCGCCTCTCGGAGGTGGTCCTCACCTCCGTAGATCCAGCTCATCTGATCAGCCACAGCTGAAGAGCCATCTCTCGGAAGTTCTGAAGTATTGTACAGAAACCGCCGGGCAAATGTCAGCGCACACACCCGGACTAGGAGTCTGCGGAAAAACTATTGTGGCACGGTGAAAATTCAATGGTCCGCACGTCAAAGACAACAGGAGAACCGCGCGCAGGATGCTCAAAAAGGCCAGACTTCTCACCCACCCAACCCTGGCGCGCCGAGACGCGCCTTGCCCAGGCAAGTCCGCAACTCCGCGGCTGACCCTCGTTTCACGTTTCACGCCTCACGTTTCACGGTTCCTAGGAGCGAAGCGAGAACGCCGCTGGCGGACTTTTTCAGCATCCTGCTAGCTCCTATCGGTGAGAGAGCAAGGTGATCCCGCTGATCATCGTCCCGTTCACCCGGCCTTCCCGTCGATAGGAATAAAAGAGCTGATCATGGCAGATCGTACAGAGATTCACCGACGAAACAGAGGGTACGGACACACCCTCTCCCTTCACTTGGCGACGGATAAGGGCCTTGAGATCCAGCCGAGCCTTGTGCCCTTGATAGTCACGCACAACCGACTCCCAGTCAGACAATCCCATTCGGAGCCGGTCGAGCACCGGATCGTCCACTTCATAGCAGCAGGGACCGGCCGAGGGTCCAATACTGACTCGCAGATCCGACCTCGTCGATCCGAATCTGGTCGCCATCAGGGTGAGGGTCTTCGAAACAACTCCGGCGACAGCGCCCCGCCAACCGACATGAATCGCCGCCACAACACGCCGACGTGGGTCATGCACGAGCACGGGGACACAATCCGCCGTGCGCACCGCCACCGTCACGCCGGGTTGATCGGTCACCAGCGCGTCCCATCCGCCGGGGAACTGATCCGATTCAGTGAGTGGACGATCCACCACCAAGGCATCGGTCCCATGCACTTGCTTGACGGACAGCAGCCAACCACGCCCCTGCGCCCTAGACTGACGAGCGGGCACTCCAACATCGAATGCCAGCGAGTCTGCATGACTGCGCGTGCCAAAGAAATGTCGGACGCCGTCGCGCACGGACGCGAAGGCAGGAACCGTGATGACCGCTGCACTCATGGCCATACTCCGCTGAGACTACTCACCCCTACAGACCTGTCGGCTCAGTCGACCTGCTTGCGCAGGAACGTGGGCACATCCCATTCATCATCAGTGACCGCTGCAGTTCGCTCCATCGACACGCTTGCATCTCCCATCCTCCGCAAGAAGGTCGGACGGTCGAGATCTTTGAAGGGCCGCTCCGCATACGATCGTTCTCCCATCGTCTGGCCGACACCGGTCATCGTCTGTTGTCCGGTGCGGGAAGTCCGACCCGCAGCCACGGGAACCGGTGCGGACTGCTCCTCCCGTTCAAATCCGGTGGCAATCACCGTCACGACCAGGTCGTCTCCCATATCGGGGTTGATCACCTGTCCGACAATGATATTGGCTTCAGGATCGGCTGTCTGTTGAATGATCGTGGCCGCTTCCTCGATCTCGTGCAGCGACATGTTGGGCCCGCCGGTGATATTCAATAACACACCACGCGCGCCCTCCACGCTGCCCTCCTCCAACAACGGGCTGCAAATCGCCTTTTGCGCCGCTTCGATCGCCCGATTCGTCCCGCGCGCCACCCCCATGCCCATCACGGCGCGGCCCGTATGCGACATCACGGTACGGACATCGGCAAAGTCCACGTTTACATGGCCGGTGGTCGTGATCACATCCGCAATCCCTTGAATGGCCTGCCGGAGGACGTCATCGGCCACCTTGAAGGCTTCGAGCAGCGGCGTCGCTTTGTCGACGATGCCGAGCAGTCGCTGATTCGGGATCACGAGCAAGGTATCCACGTGGCGACGGAGATCGCGAATCCCTTCATCCGCATAAATCATCCGGCGATGACCTTCGTATGAAAAAGGCTTCGTCACGACCCCGACCGTCAAGATACCGAGTTCGCGCGCGATGCTCGCCACGATCGGCGCGGCACCCGTCCCGGTTCCACCGCCCATCCCTGCGGTCACGAACACCATGTCGGCACCCTCAAGACACTCCCGAATCTGATCTTTGCTTTCCAACGCCGAGTCTTTTCCGACTTCCGGCTTCGCCCCGGCGCCGAGTCCCCTGGTCCGCTCAGGACCCAGTTGAACCTTATACGATGCCCGCGACCGGTCCAACGCTTGCAGATCGGTATTCGCGGCGATGAAATCTACCCGCGCCAATCCGGACATGATCATGGTGTTAAGGGCGTTGCACCCAGCGCCACCGACACCGATCACTTTGATCCGCACGGGGGACACGACATCCTCTTCAAATGAAAACATCAGGACACCTCCCTTTATAGAATCCGCGTAGCGGCCGTCCGCCTCACGCGATGGTTAAAAGAACTCGAACATCCAGGACTTCATACGATCGAATACCTTATGCAACGGCCGTCCGCTGCGCAGACCAGCCGTGGCCATCTCCTCAACATGGTGCCGGGCATGGAGCAGCAGGCCGACACCTGTGGCATGCATGGGATTACTGACGATGTCGCGAAGCCCTCCGATCCCGCTTGGTGCACCGCGGCGAGCCGGAAGATTCAAGACCTGCTCTGTCGCATCAGGCATCCCTTCCAACAATGACGTTCCACCTGTAATCACCGCCCCTGCCCCCAGCATGCCCTCATAGCCGGCGCGCGTGATTTCCCGACGAACCAGCTCGAATATTTCTTCGACCCGCGGCTCAAGAATCTCCGCAATGTCACGGCGCGAAAACGTCCGTGCGGGACGGTCCCCGACCGACGGGACTTCCACCGTTTCATGGCCCTGCACCAATCCTGTTCGGGCGATCCCGCGGTGCAGCTTGATCTTCTCCGCTTCGGTCTGAGAGGTCAGTAACCCGATCGCGAGATCCTTCGTCAGGTTCTGCCCGCCGATCGGCAAGACCGCGGAGTGCCGAATACTCCCATCGAGGAAAATCGCAAGGTCGGTCGTCCCACCACCGAGATCGACCATGACGACCCCCAAGTCGCGCTCTTCCTGGCTGAGGACGGCCTCACTGGAAGCCAATGGCTGTAGCACCATATCCACGACATCGAGCCCCGCGCGATTCACACACTTGATGATGTTCTGCGCTGAAGTCACGGCGCCGGTAATCACATGCACGTTGACTTCGAGACGGTTTCCGGACAGACCCAACGGCTCCCGAACCCCCTCTTGCCCGTCCACCATGAATTCACGAGGCAGCACATGAAGAATCCGCCGTTCATGGGGGATGACCGCCAGAGTCCGCGCGCTCTCGATCGCACG
>JBGPVY010000328.1:0-2773 GCA_041491905.1 Nitrospiraceae bacterium
AACGTCTAAACATTTCCAACGATGCCTTTATCAGGACGACAGATCCTCCGCACAAGTCTATCGTTCAACGATACCTTCAAGAGCTTTATGACAAGCAACTGATTTATAAAGATGATTACACTGGATGGTACTGCACATTCGACGAGCGATTCTGGACGGAAAGAGATGTCGAGAACGGCCTCTGCCCCGACTGCAAACGCCCTGTCGAGAAGCTCAGCGAACACAATTATTTTTTCAAGATGGGGCAGTATCAGGATCGCCTGGTTGAACACATCAATCAACATCCGAACTTCATCCGTCCTGAGTCTCGCCGCAACGAAGTCCTCGGCTTCCTCCAGACTCAGAAGCTCGGAGACCTGTCAATCTCACGACCAAAATCCAGACTCGCGTGGGGCATCGAGTTGCCGTTCGATAAAGACTACGTCACGTATGTCTGGTTCGACGCGCTCGTGAATTATGTCTCCGCATTGGAATATAAACGACCGGAGTCGTTGGTCAATCGCTTCTGGCCCGCAAGTGTGCACCTAGTTGGCAAAGATATCCTCACCACCCACGCCGTCTACTGGTCCACGATGCTGATGGCCCTCGACCTGCCACTCCCGGATACCATCTTCGCCCACGGATGGTGGACCGTCGATGGAGAGAAGATGTCGAAGAGCCGAGGCAACGTGGTTGACCCGAACAAGATTGTCGACGAATTCGGCGCCGACGCCTTCCGGTACTTCCTACTCCGTGAAGTACCGTTCGGCCAAGATGGAGATTTTTCTCAAGCTGCAATGGTAACCCGGGTTAACAGCGATCTGGCCAATGGGATTGGCAATCTCCTGGCTCGAACACTCACGATGATTGAAAAGTATTGCGAGGGTAAGACGCCCAAGAAAAACCAGCCTCTGGACGAAGTTGGGAACGAGCTTGAGAACCAGGTCCACGAAGTATTCGACGCTATCCATGACGAGTTGCGTGATTTGCAATTCCATCGTGCGCTGGATCGGATCTGGAGCACCATTCATCTCACAGACGAGTACATAGAGGGCAAGAAGCCTTGGGGACTTGCAAAGGATCCCGCCAATAGAGCCATCCTTGAAGGAGTGCTATATAACGTCGCAGAAACTTTGAGACATATCGGAATTCTTCTTTATCCATTTATGCCCCAGACCGCTATATCGGTAACCGAACAGCTGGGCCTTTCTATTGATTTCACAACCCCCCTGCTATCGCAAGCACTTTCTTGGGGAAAGATGACCTCTGGGAGCAGAATTCACAAAGGTCCGCCATTATTTCCTCGCATCGAGCCCAAACCACAAGGAGCCAAGACCGTGAGCGACTCACCGACTCCATTGCAGCCGACCGCTGCGACACCGACCCCAACCACTACCACACCACAGGGACCGACCCCGACAGCAGCAGCTCCGGCGCCAGCCGCGCCGGCGCAGATCACCATCGACGAGTTCATGAAGATTCAGCTCAAGACCGCGAAGGTCCTCGCCGCCGAACGTGTCCCGAAGTCGGAGAAGTTGCTCAAGCTGCAAGTCAGTCTTGGAGAGGGGACGGAGCCACGACAGATCGTCGCCGGCATCGGCAAGAAATACGAACCTGAGTCGCTGATCGGCAAGACGATCATCATTGTCGCCAATCTCAAGCCGGCGAAGCTCATGGGCATCGAATCGCAAGGCATGGTCCTGGCCGCAGGGGACAGCGAAGTTCACGGCCTTGCCACCATCCTCGAAGAAGTTGACCCCGGCACCAAAGTGAAATGAGCCTGGCGGTTGCCACAGCCCGACTGCTTCTTCTCTGTGGTGCTGCGCTGACGCCCCTCCCCTGCCTCGCGATCCCGGCTGAAGGCGAACCAAGCCAGGTACCCCGTCCTGAGCGAACGTCTTCGCCCACACCCGAGAAGCGAACCCCGCTGATCGCGAAAAGTCTCCGGAACGCTTGCCGCCTCGGCGCCCACATGCGACACTATAATCTATGACCGCTCTTGCCTCCTATGAACATCTCCGCTCCCGGCTTTCTCTCGCCCTGGCACTGAACGCGGCGATCATCGTCGCTGAGTTCATCGGCGGATGGATCCTCGATAGCATCGGGCTCATGAGCGACGCGGGCCATAACCTCGTCGACCAGGGCGCGCTCTTTCTTGCCCTCTATGCCCATCTCCTCACGGCCAGGCCTGCCACAGAAGCCAGAACATTTGGGTATCACCGAGCCGGCATCATTGCGGCGTTCTTGAATTCGTTCGTCCTGTTGATCACGGCCCTCGGCATCACACTCGTTGGATTCAAACGGCTGCTGCAGCCTATACCGGTGGACGGCGGCTGGATCATGGCGATCGCCGCCCTGAGTTTCGCAGCCAATTTGAGTATCGCGCTCCTGTTGCAGCGCGGAGCCAAGGATGATCTTAATATCCGCAGCGCCTTTTGGCACATGCTGGGTGATGCCTGGGCGTCACTAGGTGTCGTGATCAGCGGCGGGGTCATATTATTCACCGGATGGACCATTCTCGATCCGCTAATCAGCTTGCTGGTCGTCGTGGCAATTGCAAAAGGGGCGTGGCCGCTGTTTAAGGAATCGCTGGACGTCTTGTTGGAATCGACCCCGCCGAAGATCAGCGCCTCACACGTAGCTGCGACCATCGAGGCGATCCCCGGCGTAAAAAACGTCCACGACCTCCATATCTGGGCGGTCGAACCTCGGTTGATTATGATGACCTGTCATATACTCGTCGATGGAGATGATTCGGCACTGACCAATGACCTTCTGCATGCCATCCGCGCCC
>JBGPVY010000041.1:0-16208 GCA_041491905.1 Nitrospiraceae bacterium
CATCGAGAATTTGGGCAAGCGCGTCGACAAAGTCATTATCGGCGGCGGCATGGCGTTTACCTTCTTAAAAGCGAAGGGGACGGAAATCGGCAACTCACTGGTCGAAAACGACATGCTGGACTTCGCCAAAGGCATTGAGGACCATGCCCTTTCCCGCGGCGTAAAATTCTATCTGCCGGTCGATTGTGTCGTCGCGGCCAGCCACGAGCCTGGGGCGGAATCGAAGATCGTCCCGGTCCAGGAGATTCCGAAAGGTTGGTACGCACTCGACATTGGCCCGGCCTCCGTAAAACTCTTCAACGAAGCAGTCCAGAACGCGAAGACGATTCTGTGGAACGGACCGATGGGTGTCTTTGAAATTGATGCCTACGCCCGGGGCACCTTCGCGATGGCTCATGCGATTGCCGATGCCTATGCACTGACGATTGTCGGCGGCGGCGAAACGGCTCTGGCCGTGCATCGAGCCGGCGAATCGGAGAATATGTCGTTCATCTCGACCGGCGGCGGCGCCGCGCTGGAATTGCTCGAAGGCAAACAACTCCCGGGCCTGACCGCCCTCCCGGATCGAGTCGCGTAATCGCTTCGTCGCTGAATTCACACTCTCTACCACCATTATCACCCTCGAGACACCCGTGCGCAGACCCCTCATCATCGGCAACTGGAAGATGAACAAGACAGCCTCGGAGGCCGCGGCATTCATTCGCGACCTCCGCGAGCGATTGCCCGCATCCCCCAACGCCGACGTGGTCCTTGCCCCGCCCTTTACGGCCCTCGAATCGGCCCGCAACGCCTTAGGTCCCTCCTCCTGGATCAGCCTCGGCGCACAGAATCTACATTGGGAGCAGCATGGAGCCTTCACCGGAGAAGTGTCCGCTCCGATGTTGCGCGATCTTGGCTGCCGCTATGTGATCGTCGGCCATTCTGAACGTCGCACGCTCTTCGGCGAACGAGATGAGAATATTCAGAAGAAAGTCCGAGCGGCGCTGAGGCACGGGCTCTCTCCGATTCTGTGCGTGGGAGAATCGCTGGTAGAACGTGAAGCAGGCCGAACGGAATCGGTCGTCACGGCTCAACTCAACGGCAGCCTGGCAGGGTTGACCACACAGGATCTGGCGACCGTCACGATCGCCTACGAACCGGTCTGGGCCATCGGCACGGGACGAGCCGCCACCACGGAGCAGGCCGTGACCGTGCATCGCTCGATCCGCTTGTTCGTGGAGACCGGCTGGAATAGCGAAACGGCGTCGGCCATCAGAATCCTGTACGGCGGAAGCGTCACGCCTCAGAACATCGGATCGCTCCTCGCCTCGGACGCGATCGACGGGGCCCTGGTGGGTGGGGCTTGTCTCAATCCCGACTTGTTTGCTACAATCGTTCGCGTTTCTCAGACACAGCGTGCCTAACTGATCGGAGTGCCATGTACACTCTTCTCATCGTCATTCATGTGCTGATCTGTTTTCTCATGGTCGGCGCGATCCTCTTGCAATCAGGTAAGGGCGCAGAAATCGGCGCGTCATTCGGGGGCTCCAGTCAGACCGTCTTCGGTAGCCGTGGCCCCGCCAACTTCTTGAGCAAATTCACGGTCGTCGTCGCTGCCGTCTTCATGCTGACCGCGTTGAGCCTAGCCATCATGGCAAGAGAACGGACGTTTTCCTCCACGGTCATCGATCTCAAAAAGAAAGAGACTTCTCAGACCGCCCCCGAAACCCCGCCCGTTACCCCGGCAGCCCCAGCTGCTGAGAGCCACGCTCCTGGCGACTCTTCCTCCAGCGGACATTAGCAGGACGCTGAAAAAGTCGCTCTTCTCACCCGCCCGCCCCCGGCACGCTTATACGCGCCATCTCCCATGCGGCGTTCTCGCATCGGTCAGACCCTCAACGGGGACCCGGCCGCCTCACTAACTCGGCGGCGCGCACAGACTTGGTGCTCCTTATTCGTCGCACCGTGCGCCCCAGAGGGTACGCCTCCGACCCTTCACTCGCTGCGGCCTTGCTGGGCGGACTTTTTGAACAGCCTGCTGAGACATTCTCCCACCAGTCAAGATATCCCAGTCATCGAATTCAAGAAGGCGTAAGATTTTTCAGGAATTTGCTCGTCAAGAAACCAGTCGCACGGACGCACGCCCATGCCTGCCGGCCACTGCCTGATCGTTGAAATTGCGAAGCGCTAAATACGGGTGAGCCACGCCTCGTGGGAAGGGTCCTCCCCACGAACGATTGAAAAGAAGGCCTTCTGCAGAGCTTGCGTAATCGGACCTGGCGTGCCGGTTCCAATGCGGCGGTTGTCGATTTCCCGCACCGGCGTCAGCTCGGCAGCGGTCCCGGTTACGAATACTTCATCCGCGATGTACATGTCATCGCGCGTGAAGCGTTCCTCCACCACGGAGATACGCTGCTCCCGCGCCAAATCGATGACGGAGCTTCTGGTGATGCCGTCGAGGATCGAGGTGAGCGGCGTGGTCTTGATCTGCCCTTTACGCACAAGGAAGATGTTCTCCCCCGTCCCCTCGGACACATACCCCTCGGTATCGAGCAAAATGGCTTCATCGTACCCGTCCGCTTTCGCTTCCCGCTTCGCGAGAATCGAGTTCACGTAGTAGCCGGAAATCTTCCCTCTCGTCATCGAGACATTGACATGATGACGAGTGTACGATGACACGCGGGCTCGCATTCCATTCGCGAGCGCATCGTCCCCGAGGTAGGCGCCCCAGGTCCAGGCCATGATGGCCAGCTTGATCGGATTGTCGCCGGGATAGACCCCCATCGTTCCGTGCCCGATATAGACGAGCGGGCGGATATAGCAAGCCTCCAGCTTATTCACCCTAACTGTCTCCACGATGGCCGCTGCGACCTGCTTCTTGTCGAAGGGCATCTGCATCATGCCGATATGGGCGGAATCGAAAAGCCGATCGACATGTTCCTGCAACCGAAAAATCGCGGAACCGGACTTCCCCTTGTAACAGCGAATCCCCTCGAACGCAGCCAATCCATAATGGAGCGAATGGGTCATCACGTGGACATGCGCGTCCGCCCAATTGACGAAAGACCCGTCCATCCAAATTTTTCCTTGTGGCTCAAGCATAGGCAACGAAGACGAGCACGTGAACCATCGAGCGCCGAGATCGGAATATAGCAGCGGGCTGGAAGAAGCGTCAAGCAAACGGGCGTGGTGTGGCCCACAAGCAAGAATGAACCAAGAAGCAGTCTTTCAGGCGGGCATCTGATGGGCACGAATTTGCCCGTTCAGTAAACGGGCGATGTACTTCGCGGCTAATGGACTGACGAGGACAAGATCCAACCCAAAATCATACCCGTCCACCCACCGGACCGTCGCTCGTTCAATCTCTATCGGCGTGCCACAGTCCGCAAACTTGATGCGCAGTGCCAAATCAAGGCCTGGCTCAACCGCATGGTCACCTTGGACACGCATCCCCAATTGAGACAGATTGGTTACGACTCCCTTCCCGACACATTCCCCACTGAGATAATAAAGAACAAGCCAGGTCGGTATGCGACGATAGGGACGGAGCACAAATCGAGTGCCACTCGGCTTGGAGTGACGAGGCTTCGGTGCTACGGCCATCATTACCTCCGATCTACGGAATGGCTCAACAATCGAAAACAGCATACGCCCAGGAGCCGAAGCAGGATAGCCCACGAATAGGTTAAGGTTAACCCGAAGGAAGGGGGCAGGTTTGCCGGTTGACCCTCCATGCCTTTACCTTGACAGGCTTCAAATCCCTATGTTACACAGTTGTCTTCTGTAACGGAGACCGGGGCTTATGTACGCAATCATTGAGACAGGCGGCAAGCAGTATCGGGTCGAAACCGGGTCATTGGTCCAAGTGGAATCCCTTCCCGGCGTGGTCGGGGGGACGATCGAACTCGGCCAGGTTCGGCTGGTCCACGGCGACAAAGGTGTAGAGGTCGGACAACCGTTGGTCAAAGGGGCCACCGTCAAAGCCGAGATCATCGACCAGGGCCGAACCCGCTCCATCACCATCTTCAAGAAACAACGGCGCAAGAACTATCGCCGGACCAATGGCCATCGCCAGGGCTTTACCAAATTGCGCATTACCGGTATCGAAACGGCCTAACGAGGATCAGTCATGGCAACAAATAAAGGCGGCGGATCAACTAGAAATGGGCGCGATAGCAATCCGCAATATCTTGGGGTCAAGGCCTACGGCGGAGAGACCGTGAAGGCCGGATCAATCCTGATCCGTCAGCGAGGGACAAAGTTCTTTCCCGGTTTCAACGTGGGCCTCGGCAAAGACCACACCCTCTTCGCCCGCATCACAGGGATCGTGAAGTTCGAACGTGGCCGCGGGCGGCAGAAGGTCAGTGTCTACTCCGCGCCCTCGATTTCATAGTACATTCTTTTCCTCTTTTCTCGTCACAGTTTCGTTACCGCGAGGACTCCCGGCATGAGTAGGGGTGCGACGGGATGTTCCTCGCATGTCATGCCCATACAGTCATCACGTTGAAACGGTGCACCGATGTTTGTCGATGAAGTCCGTATCCATATCAAAGCCGGACGCGGCGGAGACGGCGCATGCAGTTTTCGACGCGAAAAATTCGTGCCGCGTGGCGGACCGGACGGTGGCGACGGCGGCCACGGCGGCAATATCGTGTTTGAAGCATCGCCTCGCATGACGACGCTCCTCGACCTCCGCTACCAAAAACACTACGAAGCGGAAGTCGGTCGCCAGGGAGGCGCCGCCAATTGCTCCGGAAGAACCGGAGAGGATGTGGTCGTGGCCCTTCCAATCGGCACCGTCATCTTCGATGAGCAGACCGATGAAGTGCTGGCCGACCTGGTCACCCCGGGACAGCGGTTCGTGGGAGCTCACGGAGGCCGGGGTGGACGAGGGAATAACCATTTCGCCACATCGACCAACCGCGTGCCCACGGAATTTGAAACAGGCACGGAAGGCGAAGAACGGTCGCTCAGACTTGAGCTGAAGCTGTTGGCCGACGTCGGGCTTGTGGGCCTTCCCAATGCCGGTAAATCGACACTCATCGCCGCAATCTCGGCCGCACGGCCGAAGATTGCCGATTATCCCTTCACCACGCTGACGCCGAATCTGGCGATCGTTCGCTGGGGAGACACAGAAAGTTTTGCCGTCGCAGACATTCCCGGGATCATCGAAGGCGCCCACGAAGGAAAGGGACTGGGATTCCAATTTCTTCGGCATATCGAACGCACGTCATTTTTGCTGCACATGATCGACGTGTCGGAATGGGCCCCCGAGGAGCCCGTCAAGAACTTCGAGATCATGCGTCAGGAATTAGCCGCCTACGATGAACTGATCACCACACGCCCCTTCGCGGTGGTCGCCACGAAAATCGACGTGGCTGGAGACAGGGCACGCCTGCGAGAGTTACAGAAATACTGCACACGCCATCAGTATACGTGCCTCCCAATCTCTGCCGCCACAAGAGAAGGACTGACGGAACTCGTCACCTATGTAGGGCAACAGGTGGCGCAGCTTCGAGCCACACCATGCGAGACGAACTCCTAAGACAAGCCACCCGCATCGTCATCAAAATCGGGAGCAGTCTCGTCGCGTCCCGAGACACTGGGCTGCGCCCAGAACAGATCGATCGGCTCGCGGACGAAATCGCGGCACTCCGGTCGAGCGGACGTGAGGTCTTGATCGTCTCCTCCGGCGCGATTGTCTCCGGTATCAAGAAATTAGGCCTGAAAGAATACCCCAAGAGCCTCCCCGTGAAGCAGGCGGCCGCGGCGGTCGGCCAAAGCCGTCTCATGTGGGCGTACGAAAAATCGTTTGAGCGGCTCGACGTCAAGGTGGCGCAAATCCTGCTCACTCACCACGACCTCGCCGATCGGCGGCGGTTTCTCAATGCACGCCACACCCTGAGTGCGCTGATCAGATTCGGCGTGATCCCCATCATCAACGAAAACGATACGGTCGCCGTGGATGAAATCCGCGTGGGAGACAACGATACCCTGGCTGCCGAGGTAGCCCATCTGGTCGACGCGGAACTGCTGATCATCCTGTCCGATATCGACGGCCTATTTACCGAGGACCCGCGCAAGAACCCCGCAGCCACGCTGATCCCGTTGATTCCTGACATTACCAAAGAGATCGAGGAACGAGCCGGTGTCTCCACCACGTTCGAAGGAACTGGGGGCATGGCCACGAAAATCCGGGCTGCCAAGAAGGTCAGTGAGTATGGCGTGGCCACCTTGATCTTGAACGGGCAAGAAGCCGGCCTCCTTCCACAAGTATTAGCCGGCGGCCCTGGCGGCAGCCTCTTCCTCGCGAAGGAACGTCGCTTCACCAGTCGCAAACATTGGATCGCCTTCACCCTCAGGCCGCGAGGGACCCTGACGCTCGACCCCGGAGCCGTCGAGGCGCTAGCCCGACGGGGCAAGAGCCTGTTAGCTTCGGGCATTCTGGACGTCAGCGGCTCGTTCGATACGGGAGATGCAGTCAGTTGCCTCGACCAGGATGGCAAAGAATTCGCCAAAGGACTCGTGAACTTCTCCTCCGACACCTTGGCACGGATCAAAGGGCTCAAAACGATCGAGATTCAGCAGCAGCTCGGCCTGCAGGAGTACGAGGAAGTCATCCACCGGGACAACCTCGCAATACTCTGAAGGGTAATGTTAAGTTTTCAATGTTGAATGCTGAATGAGAGAGCCAAGGGTGCGTCAGGTCTTCCACGTTTCATCATTCAACATTGAACATGTGACGTATGCGTCTTGGACTATTGGGCGGCACTTTCAACCCCGTGCACAACGGTCACCTGGCCATCGCGCGTCAGACACGCGAGGCCCTCGGGCTCGACCAAATCCTCTTCATTCCCACGAGTCACCCTCCCCATAAGCCGAATGGCAGTCTGGCGCCGGCCCAAGACCGCTATGAAATGGTCCGCCTTGCCATCGCCTCAGACCCCTCTCTTGCCATCTCGGATGTGGAAATCCGTCGGCCAGGTAAGTCCTACTCCATCGACACCATTCGCCTGCTGCAGCAGGAATATGGAGCGCAGACCCAGCTCTTTTTCTTGATCGGGTTCGATGCCTTTCTGGATTTCCCCTCCTGGCGTGAGCCCCTGGCACTGCTTGAACTGTGCCCGTTCGTCGTCCTCTCCCGGCCAGGCCTGTCGTTTCGATCCCTCTCAACCGTGGCACTGCTTCCACCGATCCCACAGTCCTCGCTGGCGGACCTGGATGCAGGACGAATTTCCCAACTCGAGGTGCCTCTTGGAAAGCAACGCCTGACCTGTCTCCAGCTCCCGCCCTGCGCAGTCTCCGCATCGGACATTCGCGCTCGAATCCGCCGGGGACTCCCGGTGGCAAATCTGTTGCCGCCCTTAGTGGAATCCTATATACTTCAACATCATCTCTACCAAGAGGAGCGCGATCGCACGAACAGCTAGGTCTACGGCCCTCGCCATCGCCCGGGCCATGCTCAATAAGAAGGCCACCGATGCTCTCATTCTCAAGGTTGCGCCGATGAGCACCGTTGCCGACTACCTGGTCATAGGCTCTGCAGATTCGGATCGCCAGGCGAGTGCCATCGCCGATCATATCGACGGCATCCTCTCTCGCTCCGGCTCCAAACCGCTGAGCATCGAAGGCAGGCGGTCCTCGCAGTGGGTTCTGATGGACTTCGGCGATGTCATCGTCCATATTTTCAGGCAGGATGTCCGGAAGCATTACGCGCTCGAACGGCTGTGGGCCGACGCGAAGCGCATCGCCATCCCAGGCGAACCGCCGGCCACAAAACCGGCTGTTACCCCGCGGCCTGTGAAGCGGAAAAAGGCGCCCGCGAAAGCAAAGGCCTAGATCGATGTTCCGACTGCTCACCACCATCTTCCTCGTCAGCGCCGGGATCTTCCTCTACAGCTATGCCCGCGAGTTGAATCCTGGGACGGTTGCAGTCCGGACTAGTCCCTCCATCCAGTTCGAACTGAGTCCTGTCACCCTCGTCATCTTTTCCATGGCTGTCGGCGCCGTGCTCGTGGCCCTGGCAGTCGGCATGCGGCAAACCGCCCACGTCATCGGCAACTGGCGCAGCACGCGGCTGTTGCGGCGCAAAGAAAAAATCGATGCACTCCATCGTGAAGGCACCCATGCCATCATGTCGAAACGCACCGTCGAAGCCATCGGCCTGTTCGAAAGAGCGCTGGCCATGGACCCAAATCGTGTCGATTCGCTGCTATGGCTGGGAAACATTTACCGCGTGGAAAGCAACTTCGCTGAGGCGATCCGCCTCCATCAGCGAGCGAGTCGCGTCGACGAGCGCAACATCGAAATTCTGCTCGAGTTGGCAAACGACTTGGAGGGCGCCAAGCGCTATGAGGACGCCTTGCAGACCCTGCACAAGATGCTCAAGATCGAACCGGATAACCTCACCGCGCTCATCCGCAAGCGCGATCTATTGATCAGGCTCGAAAAATGGAGCGAGGCGCTCGAAATCCAACATCGTCTCCTGAAGGCCAACCTGCCTGAGCCGGAACGCCGGGCCGAGGCCCATCTCCTCACCGGCTGCACGTACGAGGTCGGGCGCCAACTGCTGGAACGAGGCCACCCCGATAAGGCACGGCGCTACTTCCGCGGCGCCATTAAGAAAGACCGGACGTTCTTGCCGGCCTACGTCGGCATTGGTGAAATCTTGATCCGGGAAGGCAAGACCAAGCAGGCAGTAGAAATTCTCAAGAAGGTCTATGCCAAGACCCGCAGCAGCATCATCCTGCACCGCCTCGAAGAACTCTTTCTCGAACAGGGCGAACCCAGCGAAATTATCCGTGTCTATCAGGAGGCCCTCCGGCAAGACCCGAACAACCCAGCACTGCAGTTCTATTTGGGCAAGCTCTACTACCGACTCGAAATGGTCGACGAAGCCTTCGACATCCTCTCGACCGTCGAAGGGATACAGGATCAATTGGTCGATTACCATAAGATCATGGCCAATCTCTATCTGCGCAAGCAGCAGATGGAGCAGGCCGTCGCCGAACTCAAGAAAGCCCTGCATTTCAAGAAACGTGTGGTCGTCCCCTATGTCTGTACCGCCTGCCGGCAAGAATCGACCGAATGGTCGGGGCGCTGCCGCCGCTGTGGGACATGGAATACGTTGGTCGCACTGCCCTTGCCGAGTGCCGGTCAAGCGGTCCCGGGTCAAGACAGCGGCCTCCTCCCAGTTTCAGCAGTTCCCTACCAGGGCATTGCTTCTCCCTTCGAAACCGTGTAGGTTTTCGGCCAGTCCGGCTGCCTGACGTACGTGCAGCCATCCGCATCGCAGTCAATGCAACCTCTACAGATGATGGAGTGTCCCATGGTCGACTATCAGGATTTCGCTGCCAAATCTTTGCGCGACGAGACACTGACACGAAGCGAATGCCAGGCCGTGCTCGACACTCCAGATGAGCAGTTGCTGGGACTCCTCCAAGCCGCCTTTACCGTCCGATCTCACTATTTCGGCAAGACCGTTCGCCTCCAGATGTTGCAGAACGCCAAGAGCGGTGCCTGCCAGGAAGACTGTCACTACTGTTCCCAATCTGCGATCTCCACCGCCCTCATCGAGCGTTATGGCCTCGTGCCCCAACAGCAAATGATTGACGGCGCCCGACAAGCGGCGGCCTCGAAGGCCCAACGCTATTGCATCGTCATCAGCGGTCGGAGTCCGCTGGATCGGGAAATCGACGAAATCGCCGGGGCTGTGCGCGCCATCAAGCAGGAGATTCCCATTCAGATCTGCTGTTCACTTGGCCTGATGAATGAACAACAGGCCAAGCGACTCAAAGCCGCCGGAGTCGATCGGGTGAACCACAACTTGAATACGAGCGAAGCCTTTCACGCCTCAATCTGCACCACGCATACGTTCCAGGACCGACTCAGCACCATCCGGAGCGCTCGAGCAGCAGGATTGGAAATCTGTTCCGGTGGGATCGTGGGAATGGGAGAGAAGGATGAGGACCTCATCGACCTCGCTATGGCGTTACGCGAGGTGAAGCCGGATTCGATACCGCTAAACACGCTGCATCCCGTTGCAGGCACGCCGTTAGAGAATTGCGATCAACTGACTCCACAACGCTGCTTGAAAGTCCTCTGCCTCTTCCGTTTCCTCCATCCGCGCACCGAAATCCGCATCGCCGGCGGCCGCGAACACAACCTGCGCAGTCTCCAGCCGTTGGCGCTCTATCCAGCCGACTCCGTCTTCGTGAACGGCTACCTCACGACACCTGGCCAGCCGGCCCCCGAAGTCTGGAGCATGATCGAGGATCTGGGCTTCAAGATCGAAGTGGACTACCAGCAGCCGGTTAGCATTTAACTCACGCTTCAACCTCTCCTCATTCATCTCGCGGCCCCTCTACTACAAGCTGCCTTGTTGCCCAGCGCACCGGCCAATAGCCGGCCACCAGTGCCGCTGCAAGCGCTAACGCGACGGTCTGAAGCAGCATGTCGATTGGACCTATCATCTGATTCGTTCTCCCACATGATCGCTCGCTGATGACCATGCTGAAACCTCTGTCTTTTAAGGTGGTTATAAGCGTTTCGCGTTGACACCTGCCTGATTCTTGCTACAGTTTGAACACGATGCTCACCATGAAATGTCTCGATTGTCAGGAGGACCTTATTGAGATTCCGACAAGCCATGGTCCTGGGCTCGATGTCTGTTTCTCCGGACACGGACTCTGGCTCGATGTGGGAGAGGTGAATTTTTTTGTGGAGGATTACACCTCGCTGAAGCGGACGATTGGTGACACCGGAGGCGTCGCGGTCAGGACAGAGACACTGTGCCCTCGATGCGGGAATCACATGGAGTCTGAAACGGTATCTCAAACGTCCTTCCTTAGCTGCGACTCCTGTCGCGGGTGGTGGCTTCCTCACGGAAGCCTCACTCGTCTGAATGAGACGTACCGAGGCGCTGCGGTTCCGATCCAGATACATGAAGCCGAGCTGTATACGCGAGCTGCAGCGAGACATCGTGCACTCAAGGAAACGTTTCGCGATCAACCCAGGTTCAACAAGACACGCTCCAACCCACAAAGCATTTGGTTCTGGGTCCCGTTCTTCGGATTTGCCTTTGTGCTAGGTGGGCTCATCCTATTCGCGGGGATCGGCAAAGCCATGAGAACCACTCAGTGGAACCGGCCGCCGGATCAAACCCTGTTGTACTTGGCGTTGGGTACCGTAGGAGGTTTCGGGCTCTGCGTCTACGGTTGGATGGTTTACCAACGGAAGCGCTTGATCGAAAGCATTCCGACCTCGACCATCCGTTCACTCGCTCTGGGGTTGGTCGAGGTCAGTGGACAAGCACAGCCCGAAGAGAGCCTCCTCTCCGCGCCCTTCAGTGGGCTTCCCTGTGTGTTCTACTCGTATGCCGTTGAAGAGCGGGTTGGCTCCGGGAAGAATGCACGGTGGGAGACCATTTCTAAAGGCACTTCGGAGCAACCCTTCTTTGTGAGCGATACAACCGGACGAGTGCTCGTCGTGCCCCTTGGCGCCGAGCTTATCTTGCCGGACGAGCGCACCTATCGAAACAGTTGGCTCGGAGAATTGCCCCCCACCACAATCGCCGGACTGAATCGACTGGGGATTTCGACCGAACGCTGGATGGGAAGCAAGACATTACGGTGCCGAGAATCGTTCATCCTGCCGGAAGAGCAGGTATACGTTCTCGGAACCGCCCATGAGCACCAAGGTGCGAGAGAGCGCGTGGAGAACCCCGCTCATATATACATCGGTAGCAGCCGAGACCACGAGTTCATCATCTCGGATCGATGCGAAAAAGACTTATTGTCCCGATTGCGATGGCAGGTGTTGGGTTTTGGGGTTGGAGGCCTGACACTTGCTGCAACCTGTTTGATCATTATCTTCAAGTACTACCTGACAACCATACCGTAACAGCCATACACAAAAGGAGAACACCCATGAATGGCACTTTGCTGATCGGAATCCTGCTGGTTATTGGACTGGTTGCGCTCATCGCCTATGTGGTCGGTGCCTACAATATGCTGGTCCGACTGGCTAACAACATCGACAAGGCTTGGTCAAATATCGACGTCATCCTGAAACAACGTCATGATGAGCTTCCCAAGCTTGTCCAAGTCTGTAACAGCTACATGACGCACGAGCGGGAGACCCTAGAATCCGTTACCAAAGCCCGCAATGCGTATAGCGCGGGCTTGAACATCAACGACAAGGCACAGGCGGAAAATCAGATCGTCGGTGCCTTAGGAAAACTCTTTGCTGTGGCCGAACAGTATCCAGATCTGAAAGCAAATCAAGAATTCTTAGCCATTCAGCAGCGCATATCGGCACTGGAAAGCACCGTTGCCGATCGGCGCGAGTTCTATAATGACTCGGTCAACCTTTACAATATAGCCATCGAGCAGATCCCTACGCTCTGGGTGGCGCAGCAGATCGGATACACAGAGAGGCCGTTGCTGACAGTTGCACCATCTGATCGCAAAGATATGCCGCTCGCTTTTGCCAATCGTACGCGTATGGCGGCATAGACACACCATCGGCCGATCGCGGTAGTATTGATGGGGTCGTTGCTTGACCTGACACTTCTGCGCCGCGCCCTCCGTAAGGACAACGGCCCAGATTGGACCTCAACTGCGCACGTCGAACGAGCACCGCCCTGCTTCTCAACTCCACCCTACCCTAAGGAATAGCAACCCCGTTCGTTCCCACTGCGCGCGTTTCCTTTTTCTTTTTATCAGCAACCCTCCCTGAGTGAGGCCACCCTTGTTGGTCCCACTGCGCCCGTCGAGCGAGCACATTCTGATCGTGCGCGCTCTGGGAGCACAGGACCAATAGGGTGGCCTCACTCCTCCCTTAACCCTTCCACCACCGGCTGTCTTGCTGCCCAACGAGCGGGCCAGTAGCCGGCCACCAGGGCAGCCGTGAGTGCGAGTCCTACGGCTTGCAGAATCACTCCGCTTGGGACCGTCATCTGAATCGTCCAGCCAAAAGATTGTTTATTGATCACGTGGATGAGCACCAGGGCGAGCAGCAGGCCTCCCA
The DNA here is from genome assembly GCA_041491905.1 of Nitrospiraceae bacterium. Lineage (GTDB taxonomy): Bacteria > Nitrospirota > Nitrospiria > Nitrospirales > Nitrospiraceae > Palsa-1315. The sequence goes on from JBGPVY010000041.1 coordinate 13,009, forward strand.
CGACGCCCAGCACGGCCCCGATCAACCCGAGATAGGCCGCTTCCCACAGAACTAATCGCTCCACTTGCCTCGTGCTGGCGCCGATAGCCCGCAACGTGGCAAATTCACGTCGTCGCTCCAACACGGCCGTCACCAAGGTATTCACGATGCCGAGCATGGCCACCAGTACGGCAATGGCTTCAAGGACATAGGTCAACACGAAGGAGCGGTCGAAGATCTCGAGAATCTCTTGCCTCAACTCGTGGTTTCGGATCACCAACGGTGTAACCGTCACCCCGTCCAGCCCGGCGACGTGCGTCACAATCGACTGCCGAACGTGCTCTGCATCGGCCCCGGCAGCCAGGTAGATGGAAAACACTGTCACCCGGTCGTCGTGCCATTCTCGCTGATACCATGTTCGATCCATCACCATCTTCCCGCCGTCGGTCGCGTAATCGTAAAAAATTCCCTCGACGGACACAGCAGCGGGTCCCGTCGGCGTCGTGATCGAGACCTTGTCACCCTCGCGAAGCCGTAGTCGATTCGCCAGCACTTCCGACAGGAGCACGCCTCCGGTCTCGGCGGCCCTCAACAGAATTTCGGTTGAGTCTCCATGAATCATCAGATACCGGCTGCGCTGCGCATGGAGCCGAAGATCTCGTGACACCAACGCCACTGGCTGACCCGCGACATCTACGTACACATCACGAAGGGTATCGACCGCGGCAATGCCGTCGATCGCCGACAGGGTCGAACCCCAGGTCCCTGGCAAGGCACGCGACGCTTGCCCGGCCTGCTTCCCTTGGAGCCAGGATTGCGGGGCCACGATGAGATCGGCCATCACGGTCTCGTCCACCCAGACCTCGACCGTGTCACGAAAACTGCGAACCATGACGGCCACACCGATCATGATCGACAATCCCACCATCAACGCCGATACCGTTACTGCATTCCGGCCTGGATGGCGCGCCGCCTGGTCTGCCGCAATGAAACGGAGGCTCCCCCCGAGCATCATCGTCTTGCTCTCCTGGCGAGGGCGCCGCATGCCCAACGCCTGGATACAGAGTGGCGCAAGACAGGAGAGTGCCCCCAAGAGGCAGATTGTCGCAAGATAGCCAAAGAGCGGCAGGTCTCCGACCGGGCCCATCAGCGAGCAGAGGCCTGCTAGTACCAACAACACGAGGCTGATCCACCCACACAGGCCTGCCCTCAGTTGATGCGTCGATTCATAGTCTCCCGGTGCCAAGGCACGGACCGTCACAGTCCTGCCGGCTTCCACGCTGGGGCCCAAGGCTCCCACCATCGAGACCACTGTCCCGAGCAGAACCCCTTTCGCCACTGCCACGAAGGTCAGCATGTCCATCGACAGGGTCAACCCGCCAGACACGACCGGCGCATAGAGTTCTGAGATCGTTCGGCTCACGAGCGACACCAAACTCCCGGCCAGCCAGACCCCACCAAAACCTCCCAATAGCCCGCCAAGAAGACCGAGCAACCCTGCTTCCACGAGAAACAGGCCGGCGACCCGCCGCTCCGTCATGCCGAGGGCGCGATAGATGCCGATCTCGCGCCTCCGTTGCGCCACAGCAAAGGCTATCGTGTTGTAGATCAAGAACATCCCGACGAGCAGCCCGACCCAGCTCATGACTGATAGATTGAGCTGGAAGGCCCACACCATGTTTTCGACCTGCTTCGTCCGTTGCGCCGGCCGTTGCACGACAAGATGGGGAGGCAGAACCGCACGCACGGAGGCAACGATGTCGTCGAGCGGGCGATCAGGCGTCGTCACCAGCTCGATCCGATCCAACCGCCCGATTGATTGAAACAACAGCTGCGCCGCAGCTATATCCATGATGGCAAGCCGATCCCAGAGGGACGAGCGCGCCGCCTGGTTATGAATGAGCCCTGCGACTCGCAGCCGTACGAGACGCCCTCCCGCCGTCACCTCGACGACACTACCGACTCCCAGGTTCCAGTCGGCAGCAACCTGACGACCAAGGTACAGCGCGTCCGGAGCCAGGAGCGCCTCCAGCTCCACGCCGGCATCAGCCTGCGGTATCTGAAATCCACGCGTCCCGACCTCCGCGAGTAGATCCAGTCCCAATATCTGAAGCGCCTGGCCACGCGGCTCCCCTTGGGCGACCACTACCGATTCTTCAATGACCGGAGCGGCGCTCACCACCCCCTCGACCGCACGGACAGCTGTGATCGCCGATTCATCCACTCCGAGATCACGGCCCGCAATTTCCAATGTGGCGGGACCGGCCACCGTCGTGACGGCTTGCTCGAAGGATCGCAGTACTTGAAGGTTCGCCGTCCCGATGCCCACAGAGGCCAGAACACCCAGTGCCACTCCGGCGATGCTGAGCAGGGCGCGAAATGGTCGCTGGAGCGCATGAGCACGGATCAGGGCGATATGAAGCATGAGTGGTATAGTCATCTAGGGCCTAGCAAGATGTTGAAAAAGTCCACCAGTGCCACAGACCGTGGCACGCGAGAACAAATGGTTTATTTAGTTTCTCTTGTCTGTTTGGTTGAACCAGAGCAACCAGAAGAACCAAAAAACCAAACAACCAGATCGGGCCAGTAATAGCGCCCTGCACAAATCAGTAGTTTCGTTTACAGCGATACACACCTTTGTTAGACTCGCGTGAGTTAATGATAAGAGGTTATTGATGGGCACGCGAACTGCTCTGAGCCGAAAAGTCCAGCCGCTACAGGAAGAGATCGACGCCGATCTCCTCACGCCTCGGCAGCGTGACATCCTTCGCCTGGTGTCGATCGGGCACACGAACCGTGAGATTGCGGAGGTGCTAGAGATCAGCGTGCGCACGGTCGAAGTGCACCGATTCAACTTGATGCGACGGTTGAATGTGAGAAACGTGGCACAATTGCTCCGACGGGCCCTGCAGCTGGGTCTCCTTGCCAAGACGTTCGGGGCCAAGTAGGCCTACAGTTCTTTTAGTTTTCCCCGGCAGTCCGCCAACCGCGTATAGCCCTTCTTGCTAAGCTGTGCCGCCAGCTCCGTTTCTAATCGTCCGAACGCGTCGACCCCCTCCTCGACCAAAACCGTCCCGATCTGCACGGCCGATGCGCCACAGAGTACATGTTCGAAGGCATCCACGCCATTGACCACGCCGCCGGTCCCGATGATCGGCATCCGCCCTTCGAAGATCTTCCAAAAAGCCCGCACGTTGGCCAGCGCGACCGGCTTGATGATC
>JBGPVY010000232.1:0-4812 GCA_041491905.1 Nitrospiraceae bacterium
ATCTCCATAGCCCCGATTCAAGTGCGGCCAGCCGTCCGAGGAGAACTCCACGAAAATTCAGTTCCACAATGAGGGCGACGCCACAAATGAACCAGGGGACCATGACCAAGAGGGGGAGTCGGCCATGCGGCGTGGTCTTGAGGAAACTAATGTCATAGCCCAGATGCGGATAGGCCGAGAGAATCACGAACGTATTCAGGCAGCCGAGAAGCAGGCCTGTCAGAAGTCCCCAGCATAGGCCATCCCGTACGTTCCCTTTCTCCAGCCCAAGCCGAGATACGATGTCGCGGTTGTGCGCGGCCCAAAAGCCTAAGGCGAGGTAGCTGAGGATTTGTGGCGCGAACAGAACTAGCGTCTGTTCTTGGAGCGAAACGGGAAGGGCGTAGAAGCCGAGCGTTGCGGCGATGGGGAGAAGTGCGAGGGCTGCTCCCCATTCTTCAGCCTGAGCCGGTGTCGTGTGCGGACCAGGCTCAGGTGCCATCATGGAGGTTGTTAACCCGCATTATTCATGAAGGTTCGTCGTGAAGCGTACAGACGCGAAGCGAGACGGGCACTCGGAGGCGTGAAGCCCTGAGGCATACTCGTGCAGTATGTCGAAGGGGTAAACGGCGAGACTGCCCGTCACAGCCGCGTATCCACGCTTGTAGCAGAAGCTTCATGAATAATGCGGGTTAGTTCAGTTGGAGATTATAGCGGTCGAGTGTAGTGGCTTTGTGCCGCGCGAGGTTGGAGAGCGATTTGTTGTAGTCGACCGTGGCGCGCAACTCGTGTCCTTGGGCCGTCGCGAGATCGCGTTGGAAGTCGAGCACAAAGCGTGTGGTGCTGAGCCCCACTTTCAGGCGTTCTTGCTCCGCCTGCAACTGCTTCTCTGCCATGATTCTGGCCGATCTGGTTGTTTCGATCCGCTTGAAATCTGTCTGAACGCGCCGAACCGCTTCGCGGACTCCCACGATGATCTGTTGCCGCACACTCACGAGCGATGCTTCGGCGTTCTTCGCCTCCAGCTGCCGCTTGCTGTAAGTGCTCCAGGCTGAGCGGTTGCCGAGTGGGTAGCTTAAGACGAGGCCTGCGCCATAATTATAGAAATCGCCGCTGGAGTTCCGGTTCACGGAGTCAACGTAGTCTTTCCCCAGTCCCGCAAGTCCCATGGTGCCTTGAAACGACAGAGTTGGGAGGAGCTGATTCTTGGCAAATTGTGTATTGAGATCGCTCGACTCCATGTTCTTCTTCGCCTGGACGATTTCCGGCCGCTGTTCGATAGCCGTGTCGATGGCTTCCTGCAGGCTGATGGGTTCGAGGGTCACGACCGGCTGGTCGAGCGGGGTCAAGCGCACGTCTTGACGCAGGTCCTCTTCTGCAGGATTGAGCAGTCTGCGCAGCTGATCTTCCTGGTCTCGAATCGTTTTATCCGCAACCAGTACCTGCTCGACCCGCGACGCGACGGCCGCCTCGGCTTGCAAGACATCGACGATCGACATGATGCCGGCCTTCGACTTCGCGCGATTGCTGGCCATGAGCTCCTGTGCAGCTTTCAGGGCGGCCTCTGCCACTTTCAGATTCTCATTGGCGAAGACGACCTCCCAATAGGTTTGTTCCACCGTTGCCAGGACGGTGAGAACACGATCGCGAAAGACATGTTCTTCCACGGTGGCATTATTCTGCGCGACGCGGATGAAGGTCTTGGTGACGTCGAGGCCGGCGTTGCGGAGGAGCGGTTGCGTGAGGGTGAGTGCGAGGCCGCCTGTATAGGAGGGGTTGAACAGGAAGCCTGTGGCGACGTTTTGATTTACATTCGTCCTGGCAGGACTATAGTTCAGGTCGACATTGCCGCCGGTGAGCAGGTTTGTCGTCGCATCGAGCGTAACGGATTCGCTCCGTTGATCGAAGGTCGTAATTTGGTTCAAGGCGCCGACGGTTCCGCCGAACACAGGCCGATTGAGCGGATTCACGGTTCGATTGTACTGACCGTTCACGCTCAGAGTCGGATCGAACTTGGATTGTTCGACGGTGATGTCGGCCAGCCGGCTGTCCTTCGTCTGGCGGCTGATGTTGATGTCCAGGTTATGCTGCAGCGCTCGAAGTGCCGCGTCGGCGAGAGAGATGGTTTCCCGGCGTTCCGTGGGTGGCGGCTTGTCGATCTCCAGCCCCCAACTGAGCCCAGGTGATAGGACCAGGCTGACCCCGACCGCATAGCCAAATGTGCGCCACCATCCATTTCCTGAGAGAACCTGTTCCATAACGCCCCCTTTGATCGACAAGGAATATTTTTCTATACTATAATGACTCTATACGAATCTGTCATGGACTAAGTGCAATGAGATTTCAGGGCCATAGGGTCAAGCAAACTCTTCTGCCGGTCATGGTGCTTCCCTCGGCGCTGTCTGTGCTGGCCCTGCTCCTGTTCGCGCTCCCGTCGTTAAGCCCGCAGGCTTGGGGCCAATCGATCTCTAGTGTTCGTTCATTCGATGGAGGGGTCGCGCCACTGTTCAATCTAAGCGGCCCCGGGAATCTCTATATCGACAATCAGGGCACGCAGGGATTTCTGTACAACCCCGGGAATAATTTCCAATCGTACAGCTTTCGGAATCCCACGACCGGTCAAGCGTGGAGCGGGGCTGTAACCACGCTCGGGCCGCAACTTTCGATCGGACTCATTCAAGGCGCCAACCAGACCGGTTCAGCGCTCATCCTCCCCGGCCCTCCCCGCCAAACCGCGCCTTTGCCATCGATCCAGTCCACTATTCTCGACGAGATCCCATAAATCCAAGCACGGGGCATGAGGCTATAGGCCAGGGGGCGACTCTCTGACAGATCACACCCGTTCCGTCTTACCTATGGCCTCTTGCCCTCAGTTATTGCACATTCGCCAGCTGCCAGGTGAGGGCAAGGACATACCGGGCCACGGTCTGCAAAATTTCCGGATTGATCGTGTCGGCGGTATCGGTGGGCTGATGAAAGTGTGGGTGAATGCCGCCGCTGACGACGGTGACAGTCGGGACACCCGCTTCTTTAAATGGCACGTGGTCGCCACCGGGGAAAAATCCGAACACATCCAGCTTGTCGGTTAACCCTGCCACCTGTCCTGCCTCCAATGCGACGTTATTTTCCAATCCTGTCACGCCTACCGTGAGCCGTCCGTTTCCAACGCCGGCGTGATCGATGTTGATCATTGTTCTAGTCATGGTGGTCGGCACTAGAGGGCGTTCCACATACAGCCGAGAGCCAGCCAGACCCTGCTCTTCACCGCTGAAGGAGATGAAGAGGATGGTTCGTCCAGGGTGCGCGCCGGCCTTGGCCAGAACGCGAGCGACTTCCAGCATGACGGCCGTCCCTGAAGCGTTGTCATCGGCCCCTGGAAACAAGAGTCCCGCTTGGCGGCCGAAGTGATCTCGATGCGCCCCGATTACGATGGCTTCCTGCGTTAACTGCGGATCTGTGCCTGGGAGTATGGCGATCACGTTGATCAGAGACCCTTGCTCATGCCGCGATTCCCATTCGAGGTCTCCGAGGTACTCCGTGCTAAACGACCGAGACTCGGAGGCTCGGTTGAGCTGATCCTGCAAGTTCCGAAGGTGTCCTTGATTGGAATAGTCGGCGCCAGCAATGATTTGCTCCGCTCGTGAGGTGCTGATCCATGCGCCAGGAAGGTTGTCGGGTGCTGGAGAAAGTCCGTAGAAGGCGTTGGGTTGTCCCGTCACGCCACGTCGTATCTCGTAGGAACTGAGGACCGGTCCAGTTGCGGTCAGATATCCCACTGCCCCTTTCTGGCGAGCGATCCGGACTTTGTCCGCATGGGTAATTGTTCCTTTGAAGTGATCCGGTTTTCCTCTTAGGAACAGCACGATGCAATTGTTCACATCTATTCCGGCATAGTCATCCATGTCCGCAGCGGTATCGATAATCCCATAGCCGACGAACACGATCGGAGCACGGGCATGCGCAGATGGTGAATCGAGCACCGGGAGAAAATCCGTTCCGAGGCGCTGATTGTCCGGAGTCCTGGCCGTAGAGATCTGCAGCGTTGGTTCTGGGGCAATGACGACAGGTTGATATAGCTTCGACATGAAGCCGGTAGGAAGCCGTAGCCCAGAGCCTCCGCCACCGCCAGGCCGCACGTTCAATCGATCCAACGGAACATAAGCGAGACTGATCTTAGAGGCGAGGAATTGGTCGGCTACCCAATAAGCCGAGCTGAGATCATCCTTTGATCCGGCCTGCCGTCCATTGAAGGACGGCAGGCCGCTTAACGTTTGCACGTCGGCGAGCATGTGTTCGCTTGACAGGCCGTCGAGCGCTCGAAGCCATGCACGATGGTCTTCCTCCGATTGCGCGAATCCCTGGGCCCCCAGGGGGAAGAGGACGAGGATGATTCCCAGGAAAGTGACCACAACAAGGGAGGAAGAGAGGCAGCGCGTCGAGCCGTTCATGCAGTGAGCCTTTCGAGGTGCCGCAGAACTATAACATAGCCTGACAGGTTCGTTGCAGAGCGGCTGCGGGCCAAGGTAGTATGAGTGATTGTAAGGATGAAGAGGCGATGACAGATCCAACCACACAAGCGGACCGTATTCCGAACCGGCTTATCACAGAAGCCAGCCCCTATCTCCGGCAGCATGCGGAGAATCCGGTGGAGTGGTATCCCTGGGGCGAGGAAGCCTTGTCGCGGGCGAAAGTAGAGGACAAGCCGATTCTGTTGTCGATCGGCTACTCGGCCTGCCACTGGTGCCATGTCATGGCACATGAATGTTTCGAAAATCTCGAGATTGCCGGGCTCATGAACCAGGACTTCATCAACGTGAAGGTCGATCGAGAAGA
>JBGPVY010000212.1:0-5353 GCA_041491905.1 Nitrospiraceae bacterium
CGGGATCTCTCCATCGCTTCGCGACAAAGGATTCATCACCGGCGATACGCAGGGCAATCTTTTTGTCCACTACTCCACCTCCGCACAGACTCTGTTGAAGCTACCAGGGAACCACCAGGCGATTCGCACTCTGACATTTTCTCCCAAAGCCGACGGAGCCGTAGCCCTCACCGAGCATGGAGAATTGCTGACGTATGCGATTCACAACCCTCATCCGGAGACGACACTTGCAACCTTGTTCAAGCCCGTATGGTACGAAGGCTATGAGGGACCGGAACATGTGTGGCAATCCTCCAGCGGCGCCGATGACTTTGAAGCAAAGTTTGGCCTCCTTCCGTTGATGTTCGGCACACTGAAAGGGACCCTGTACGCCATGCTGGTCGCAGTGCCTCTGGCCCTCTTAGGCGCCATCTATACATCAATGTTCATGCACGCCAATCTTCGCGCCAAGATCAAACCGACCATCGAGATGATGGCGGCTCTCCCGACCGTCATCCTGGGCTTCTTGGCCGGCTTGTGGCTGGCGCCTGCGCTCGAACGGATTTTTCCTGCGATGGTCGCAATGACTGTGGCTGTGCCCGCGAGCGTCGCAGTCACGGCGATTCTTTGGCAATATCTCCCAGCCACAATCGTTCGTCGCCTTCGCCCTGGGATGGAAACGTTTGTCCTGATTCCTGTCATCATCGGTATTGTCTGGATCTGTCTTGGCTTGAACCAGCCGATCGAGTCGTTCCTGTTTGGAGCCGACTATAAAGCCTGGTTTGCCACCCATTGGGGACTCAGGTATGACCAACGAAATGCCCTCGTAGTGGGGTTTGCGATGGGCTTTGCCATCGTTCCTATTATCTTTAGTATTTCCGAGGAAGCACTCTCCAACGTCCCACGACATTTGATCGCCGGATCTCTTGCGCTGGGAGCCACCCGCTGGCAAACCTTGGTCAAGCTCGTGCTGATCTCGGCAAGCCCTGGAATCTTCTCCGCATTAATGATTGGCTTCGGCCGGGCCATCGGAGAAACCATGATCGTCCTCATGGCCACAGGGAACACCCCCATTATGGATTGGAGCCTGTTCAATGGCTTTCGCACGTTATCGGCCAATATCGCCGTGGAAATTCCAGAAGCCCCTCATGGCGGCACACTCTATCGCATCTTATTCCTGGCGGCCGTGCTCTTATTTGTGTTTACGTTTCTGATCAACACCGTGGCGGAAGTCATCAGACAACGGTTGCGGACGAAGTACAGTCAATTTTAATGCGCACCCCCTTCAAAAAATTTCTCGCCTCCGGCAACGTCTTCATCTGGGGATGCGCTGCCGGCGTTTCGGTATCCCTGCTCATGGTCTTTGGGCTATTGCTTCTGATCATGATCAACGGTTTGGGATACTTTTGGACCTCGGATATCGTCGAGCTCACTCTTAAAGATCAACAGCACGTGATGGGGCAACTGGCCGGACGCGAAGTCATCCCCCGCTCCGTCACGCCGGGTCGCCCCGAAGGGAAAGGTCGTCTTCGGGTAAAGATCGGGAATCGTGATTTATATGGGCTTGATTTCAAATGGGTCAACGACGATCAGATTGTGTCACAAACCTATCCGACAGATGTTGTGCTCTTGGAACGACGCGAATGGGGGAACATGTATGCCAGGATCAAGGCTGTCTACAAAGGAGAGACGCTTCAGGCAGAAGGGAATGAAGGTGGGTGGATTGCCTTGGCCCCACTTATCAGCACCACCAACGCCCTTCATCAACAGATCACCAGGATCGAAAAAATCGAGATTGGCTCTATTAACGCAGACATCGAACAGGCGCGGTTGAAGATCCGTGTGTTCGAAATGGGGGCCGCCCCCGATACAAGGGAGAGAGGACACATTGATAACCTCAAAGCACAGGTCGCCGTCGCTGAATCTCGTTACCAAAAGAAAACCCTAGAACTGGAAACGTTGCGCACACAATTTAATGAATACTCTGTCTTGATGGTGGATGCGAACGGACGAGAAAAACAGATCCCAGTAGGACAGATCATTCGCGCCCTGCGCCCGAACGAGATGGGCCTGTTGCACAAAAGCTGGACCTACCTCACGAATGTGTGGTCTGTCCTCAGCACCGAGCCCAGAGAAGCCAACACTGAGGGCGGCATTTTCCCGGCCATTTTCGGCACCGTCATGATGGTCATCATCATGAGCCTCGCCGTTGTCCCCTTCGGCGTGCTTGCCGCGCTCTATCTGCGAGAATATGCTAAACAAGGCACCATGGTTCGTCTCGTGAGAATCGCCGTCAACAATCTCGCAGGCGTGCCCTCAATTGTCTTCGGTGTGTTCGGATTAGGCTTTTTCATTTACGCCATCGGCGGAACCCTCGACCAGCTCTTCTTTCCTGAACGACTTCCGACTCCGACTTTTGGCACCGGTGGCATTCTATGGGCGTCATTGACGCTGGCCTTGCTCACGGTGCCAGTGGTCATTGTCGCCACCGAAGAAGGACTGGCCGCCGTGCCCAGGGAGTTTCGTGAAGGATCATTGGCTCTTGGAGCAACCAAGTTGGAAACGATGCTCAAAGTCGTGATACCCTGTGCCCTACCAGGCATTCTGACTGGATTGATTTTGGCGATGGCCCGGGCTGCGGGCGAGGTGGCGCCTCTCATGCTGACAGGAGTCGTCAAGCTTGCGCCTTCGCTCCCCGTAGACGGTTCCTGGCCCTTTTTCCACTTCGATCGAAAGTTCATGCACCTGGGATTTCATATTTACGACGTGGGCTTTCAGTCCCCCAATGTGGAAGCGGCGAAACCAATGGTCTACATCACTACCCTGGTATTGATCACCGTCGTAGTCCTGTTAAATTTCACTGCGATTATCCTTCGTAACCACCTGCGCAAGAAGTATGCAGGCGCAGTGTTATAGAGGACCTCCATGCACCCATCTCCACCTTCAATACAACAACCGTCCCAATCACGAAGGCTCAACGTGCAGGACGGTCATCGCCAGTCGCCTGACAACGATTCCAACATTCAAGCCGTCAAACTTACCTTGGAGCAGGTCAACTTTTATTACGGGAACCGCCAGGCTCTCTTCAACATCGATATCGAGATCATCAAAAATCATGTCACGTCGTTCATTGGGCCATCCGGCTGTGGAAAGTCCACCTTGCTGCGATGCCTCAATCGGCTCAACGACTTGATTGAAGGCGCTCGATTAGAAGGCACCATGCTGCTTGACGGCGTGGATATCTATGGTCCCGATGTGGATATCACCGACCTGCGAACACGTGTCGGGATGGTCTTTCAGAAATCGAACCCCTTCCCGAAATCGATCTACGAAAACGTGGCCTATGGGCCACGTCTTCATGGAATCCGAAACCGTGGCCAGTTAGATCAGATTGTGGAAGAGGGGCTCAAAGGCGCAGGGCTGTGGGATGAAGCAAAAGATCGTCTCCACGCAAGCGCGTTTGGTCTCTCTGGAGGGCAACAGCAACGACTGTGTATCGCCCGCGCGCTCGCGGTCAAACCGGATGTCTTGCTGATGGACGAACCCTGTTCGGCTCTGGATCCCGTGGCCACCGCCAAAATTGAAGAACTGCTCTTTTCCTTGAAACAAGACTTGACGGTCGTCATTGTCACCCACAATATGCAGCAGGCGGCGCGGGTGTCCGATTGGACGGCCTTCATGTACCTCGGCGAACTGGTGGAGTTTGGCCTCACGAAGCAACTCTTTACCACGCCTTCTAAGAAGCAGACTGATGACTACATCACCGGACGATTTGGGTGAACTTAATGATACAGCGCCACTTTGACGAAGAACTCTCCGACTTGAAGACCAAGCTCCTGCGAATGGCCGGCCTGGCGGAAGATCAGATCGATAAGGCCCTCACCGCACTGGTGACGCGCGACTCGGCACTGGCCCGCCAGGTCATCGAGCGGGACCACCAGATTAACGCGTTGGATGTGGAGATCGACGAAGAGAGTATCCGGTTGCTGGCCCTCCATCAGCCTGCCGCACGGGACTTGCGGTTGGTGACGACGGCGATGAAGATCGCCACCGAACTCGAGCGAATCAGCGACCTGGCAGAGAATGTCTGCGAGCGGGCGATCGAGCTGAACGAAGAGCCGCAGCTCAAACCCTACATCGATATCCCGATGATGGGTAATATGGCGCGGATGATGGTGAAGCAAAGCATCGATGCGTTCGTCAAGGATGATGCCACGCTCGCTCGAAAGGTGCTCAAGGACGATGACTTCGTCGATGATCTGATGGAGCAGTTATTCCGCGAGCTGCTGTCATTCATGCTCGAGGACACTCGCACGATTTCACGCGCCATTCGCTTGAGCTTCATTGCCAAATATCTCGAACGGATGGGCGATCATGCCACCAACATCGCCGAGCTGGTCGTCTATCTCGTGGAAGGCAAAATCATTCGCCACACTACTCCGCCAGCGTCTTCCCAAAACGGCCCTGCAAAACCTTGAGCCACAGTGTTCGCGCAAGACTCGCGAGAAGAGTGGGACTTGCGTGACGTGTAAACCCTGTCCCTACCTGTCGCGCTTTTCCCGCCAGTCTCGCTCGTCTCGCTTGCGTCAGGGATCGGCGATTGCAGCAGAAGCGTTCATAAATAATGCGGGATCTGGAAGGATGTGGTTATGCCACTTGAGCGCAGCGTTCTGTGGCGTTGAGGAGGAGCTGACTGCCTTGTTGTAGCTGGTGGTCAGCGTGGCGGCATTCTGGCATTTGTTGTAACCGTTGGTGGACTCGCCGCGAGACTAGAGAATTTAACATGATAATTTATATATACTTATAGATTATACTTAAACAATTACATCATCCACCCATTCGTATAATTGTTGTACAGATACAGGGTCTGCTACCGTGCGGCCTCGATCACACGATTGGGAGGACCTGTGACCGCCCTCGATAGTCTCATGCTGGATGCGAAGCAAGCGATCATGGATGAACATCATCGCCGTTTTCAAACCCTCCATCAGGAAGGACGATGGGAGGAAGCTCTCCAACAAATTCACATCACCATGAGCTGTGCAGCAGATCTCCTCAATGAGTCTCTCCGAGTCCTTGAGGAAGCCCTGGATAGCCACAACCACACTTCCGACGGTTCCACTCCCCCTCCCACGACCAGGTAGCGATTAGGTCGTGCCTCCGCCTCTCCTCTTTTACACGATGGGGGCATAGTCCACTCGACGATTTTCGATAGTCCTGATTCCTGCTATGCCCGGAGTGAGGCAGACCCCAAGTCACATCACGGGTTCGCTTGACAGCTTCATACGCAGTTGTTAGGTTTTCACTCTAGCAGGCCGCGGAAAAACATTCAGACATGCCTGAATGTCACTGGTGTGCACGACTGTGATAACAG
>JBGPVY010000074.1:0-11736 GCA_041491905.1 Nitrospiraceae bacterium
AATGGCCGCCCCATCACGGTTTTGCCGCAGGGGAGCCAATCCGCCTAAACGCTGCGCCGCTTGCCCGCCCAACTGATCGTCAAAATCTTTGATCACAAGAAAATCCACTTGCCCGCGGCCCTGGCCCGAATAGCCGTAGAGCGCATATTGGTCTCCGACCGCTTCAAGCGCTTCACACAAGAGCACCAGCCCCTCTTTCTCCAGATCGATCACGCGACGGCCGCTGTCCAACTGGCGACTGGTTGACCCACTCACGTCGACGAGAAACGCGGCCGCGACATCCCGTTCTTTTCTCTCCCGCCTCACGTAGATCCGGTCCGACAGGTCTGCCCCAGCCGCCCGCTCCGCGTACATACGGACCGTCGCATCCACATCGAGATCGTCGCCGTCGGCTTGGCCCGGCACGCGCCGCAACCCCGTGGGCCGCAGAGTTTCGAAGAATCGCCGAAGGGCTGAGACCTCAGTCCCGTGCGCGCTCAACATGGCACCCACGATATCCCCGCTCCCCTCCTCTGCGGCACGCTCGACGACGCGACACCAATTGAGGCGATAGTCATCGATCTCCTGATCCCATTCCGGATAGCGCACCTCCCGGTCGCCCGACCCGGCATGATCAAGCGGCGCCGGCTGCTCAACCTTCAAGGCCAGGAGTTCTTCCACCTGGGAAGGCAACTGCCGCCCCACGGCAAGCCTGTCACTCTCGGTCGCCGTGCAAGTTCCCTCTCGATTCCGTTGACCCTGCGCTGACGACTCCTGTGCCCCGCCGACGGCGCTCGCCACTCGTTCGATGTCCTCTGACTGTTTCTGATCGTCCGATGCACGTTCATCCTGGTCCTGCTGACGAATGAATTCAGGATTCATCGCCCCACGATATACCCAGTTGGTGACAGGGCGATAGTCCTCACCAGTCCGTTCGGACGCGGATGGGCCCATACCCAGCTCCTCTGACACGTCATCGGCCTGATCGGCATTGATCATCGCCCCCTTCGGCGCCAACAGCTCGTCGAGCCGCACGTAGAGCGCATGGGCGACGCGCACGGCCTCTTCCGCCGTCGCCGTTGGAGCCAGAATAGCCTGGCACATCGGCCAGAGTATGGCGATCTCGGCCTTGATGGCCTCGTGAATTGCGACAGGCTGCGACGCACCGGTCGACAACTGGAGCAGTTGATCGACGACGAGTTCTTTGATGGTCAGCCCATGTGTCAGCGACCGCGTCGTGACTGCCTCCCGCGCGAACTCTTGTAGATCGCGCTGAAGTCCCGGGTACTCCCGCTGCAGCAGACACTCCACCCGCGCATCCTCCACGAGCATCCACAAGTCTTGGATCAGTCCCGGATGAGGATACAGCCGAAACAACGCCGCCAAGGTGTCCGGCGCAGCCTGTTTCATCAGGCCATACTTCTGCCGCACAGCCATGACCAAGTCTGCGAGCGGCTCAAGGGTCAGCCGGTACGTCCCAAACTCCACGTGCCCCGCTTCATGAGCCGCCATCACCAAATACAAGCGCGTATTCTCCTCGGCAGTGGGATAGCGACGAAGGAGCGCCGGCAGCGAGATGATGCGCCCGTCCTGGCTCACTGTGGCCCGCGCAGACTTCTCCTGGCTCAGCGAATCGGGAAGCGCCTGAATCGCCAGATCCGTTCCACAGAGCCCTTGCACGAAAAGCTTCACGGTGCGGGCCACTTGCCGAAGCGGCACACCGCTTAATGCCGCTTCCACCGAAGTCAGCGCCTTCTGCGACTCCAGGGCAAAATAGGCTCTGGCTCCTTCGACACTGTACGCCAGGACTTCCATGCCAGTTGTGAGCCAGGCCTCGAAGCGAGTCGTGGCCTCAGCAGACTCGCCGATCACGCTCACCAGTTCCGGCGCGCGCCGCAAATAGGCCAGCGCCGTGTCCGCGTCACGCTCTGCCACCAAGGCCCCGTACTGCAATACTTTGAGCCGCCATCCCTCATTCGGCACGGCACGCAACAGACGTGGCGATTCCGATAACCAGGCAATGCCCGCCCCAGGATCACGTTCAGCCAGCAACGACCCGACCGTGATGACCTTGGCCCGCACCGACGGGTCTTCGAGATCGCCGAGGATGAGCGGACTGGTGCGGAGGAATTCGATGGTCCCGAAGTAGTCCGTCTTGCCGAAACTATTCCGGGAAATGAGTTTCAGTCCGAACGTCGTCCAGGCTTTGGCGTCCTGGATCGGCAACACGCGGGCGACCGCGGGAATCTGGCGGATGTACTCCAGCGCGACGACAAAATCGACCTGCGTTAGTTCGAGTCCGATCTCTAACCAGTCCTCCAGCTGATCCGGCGAGAGGACCGTCACCATTTCCGGTGACACACGGAGAAATTCCAGCGCAACGTTTGCATCCTGCTCGGCCAGTTCCAGGGCGGTTTTCAGCACCAACGAGCGAACTGGGAGTTGCTCGATCAGACCCAGAACCAGCGGGCTCTCCTTGAAAAACTTCAACCCGATCGCACCGGACGATTCAGCTAACGCAATCCCTAGATCCAGCCAGGCCACCGCATCGCTGAGCCGACCTCGCTGTTGCAAATCAGGGAACGATTCGATTGCGGCACAAGCGACCTTCGGAGATGCCTCATGCAACTCGTCGAGCAAGAGCAAGACGCCTTCCACCTGGTTCGGTTTCGCAGTGGAGTCGGCGAGACAAGAAACCAGATGCTGGGCCGTGGCCGGTCCCAATTCCTCCGCCAGTTTGGCAATCAATTGCTTATGGGTATCCGACATCTCCATCCTCGATCCAATCCTACGGAATTTGCAGGAAGTGTTGGATTGTAAAGGACGCCCAAGCGCTTGTAAACTACGCCCCTGCGGTGCGGGCATGGGGCGATTAGCCTATTGAAAGGATTTCGGAATGGCCGAGCCCAAGCAAGAGAGTCTCGACAAAATGTGGAAGTATGTGAAGGGATTCGCGGAGAAGAGTGGGACGACCATGCATCCCATGCCCGCAGTCACCGAAGCCGTGGTCAACGGCCTCGCGATGCACATGGACGAGCTGGGCAAACCCCTCTGCCCCTGTAACTTCTACAACGATAAACAAGCAGAAGCCAAACTCCGCCGCTGGATGTGCGCCTGCGACGAAATGCAGATCTACAAATACTGCCACTGCCTGTTATTTGTGCGGGAAGACGGCATGCCTATCACGGAATATCTCCCGGAAGGCCACGAAGGACGGGAAGTCTACGGCATCGTCACAGACCCGACTCCCGACAAAGGTCGCGCACTGAAACATAAGGCACAGCCATCTTCTCTTCCATCCGACACAGATACAAACTAGACACACTCACCACGCCTGCCCCTGCATCACCCAACCATCTTTTCAGTTTATACCTCTTTCACACTCCCATACTGGCAGGGAGGAGGAGCCCTCTACTGCGCGCGTCGAACGAGCACCTTCCGAGCGTGCGCGTTCCGCGAGCACAGAGGTCCCCCCTCCATCCCGCCCCCCCTACTGCCAACCATTCACATCATATCCCTTCTCAATCAAACATCGCACTACCGCATCGGCGTATGGAGGATCTGGCTCAAGTGGCCTGTAGGCGCCGCCAACTGAACCGATGATCACTCCGAGCACACCTCCGACTGCTGCCCCAATCGTCACACCCGGCACGCCACCAATGAGTCCACTCGATGCCCCTACCGCGGCGCCACTAATCAGACCCAGCACAGCTCCAGCGGCCACGTTACCACTTCGATTCCCGGTGCCCGGCTTTAACCCAGCCGCATCGGCTTTCTGCTGACAAGCGGCAACTTCAAGCTTCGCCGCCTCCCTCCCCTGCAGCTGGAACTTCGCATTCGACCGCAACATCGGCTCCGGCCCCGCACAGGCGATAAGACTGAGGCACATTATCATCACAACAACACAATGCCCCTTTACCCGTAGTCGAATCATGCTTTCCCTTCTTCCTGCCTCACAATGCAGGGCCATCGGGGTAGTCGCCACTGCGCGCGTCGAGCGACCACCGTTTCATCGCGGGGGCTCCGCGAGCACAGCGACTGCCCCGATGGTCCTACCACTACTTGCCCTATTCTCACTCCCCCACCCACTCGCCCACTTCGTGACGGGTGGCGGGATGGGCGGATCAGCTTCTACTGCGCGCATCGACCGAGCACATTCCGATCGTGCGCGGTCTGCGAGCAAGGAAGCTGGCCGCCCGTCTCGCCTTCACTGCCAGCCCGTCACCTCATACCCCTTCTCTTGTAGACATCGATTCACGAAGTTCGTGTAGGCCTGATTCGGCTGCGACGATCCTGACGCCCTAAACAACCCCATAAGTAACCCCCACACTGTTCCGCTCGCTGCCCCGATCATGGAACCGCGGCCCGCTGCGCCTGAAATGGCTCCGCCGACAGCGCCGCTTGCCGCGCCGACTCCAGCCCCCACTGCGGTGCCGGTCGCCACACGACCGGCCTTCCCACTGCCTTCCTCAGCCCCTGCCGCTTCTGCCAATTGGCGACAAGCCTCAATATACTGCGCTGCGATCTCTTTCCCCACCGACTGCATATGCGCATTGGGATACAGAACAGGATGCGCCGTCGAACAGGCCGCGAGCAACAGCGATCCCCCGATGATAGACGGACCCCTGTGCCTCATGGCTTCGCCGGTCCCTGACTCAAGCGTGCCGGGCAAGATTGGCGAGAAAAGCGCGACAGGTAAGGACAGGCTCACACGTCACGCAAGTCACGCTCCTCGCGCTTGTCGCGCGCCACTCCGCCAATTCGCGACGAACCATCATGAATAATGCGGGCCAAGGTGCAAACGAGCCATTACCAGCTGCGCGGTAACCCCTTTGATAAAAATACGTTTGTGCCGTCCGCCTGCACCAGAATGAATCCGCACCGACGTAAAAGGAATCGATAATTGGCGGGCTAAAAACCGGATCAATTCATCATTGGCTGCGCCATCGACCGGTGGAGCGGCCACTCTGATTTTGATCGCGTCGCCGTAAATGCCCACACACTCTGTGACGGAGGCTTTAGGCTGGATATAAACGGAGAGGACTGCTCCGGCTTTGGTGTCCTGCACAATCAGCGCATTCATCCGCGACGGGGCCCCCAGCCATGGGATCAGAAAATGGCCTTCACCAATTCCTGAATGCTGCGCTGCATATCGGGATCGTCGGTGATTGGGCGGGCAATCGCGACATCGCAGGCTCGATCGGTCGCCACGCCTTGCCGAATGAGTGTCCCGGCATAGATCAGTAATCTGGTGCTGACCCCTTCTTCCAAGCCATGATTCTTGAGGTTCCGCACCTTTCCACCGAGTTTGACCAAGTTGGCCGCAAGGTCACGGCTGACCCCCGCTTCCCGCTCAACCACGGTGGCTTCCACGTCAGGCGCCGGATAGTCGAACTCAATCGCCATGAAGCGCTGCTTCGTGCTTTGCTTCAAATCCTTGAGCACACTCTGGTACCCGGGATTATAGGAAATCACCAGAAGGAAGTCGTCGGCCGCTTCGAGAATCTGGCCTTTCTTTTCAATCGGCAGGAAGCGGCGATCGTCGCTCAGGGGATGGATGATGACCGTCGTGTCCTTCCGCGCCTCGACGATTTCATCCAAATAGACGATCGCGCCATGCTTCACGCCGAGCGTCAACGGCCCATCGACCCAGACCGTCTCTTGGCCCTTGAGCAGATACCGCCCCACCAAATCGGAGGCAGTGAGATCTTCATGGCAGGCCACCGTGATCAGGGGGCGACCAAGCCGGTAGGCCATATGCTGGACGAATCGGGTCTTGCCGCACCCGGTTGGCCCCTTGAGCATGACCGGCATCTTGCTGTTCGCCGCGACTGTAAACAAACCGATCTCGCCACGGACCTCCTCGTAGAATGGCTCCTGCGTGATTCGATACTGCCCTATGTCGAGTTCGCGTCCCTGCTTTGTCATCTCACGCTCAACCAGTCAGTCGCGTCCTTCGTTTCACGTTTCACGTCTAATGTTTCACGCATAGTGCAGCCACGATGAAGCTCCCCGCAGCAGCCTACTCCGCCGAAGTAGCCACTTCGGCTACGAAGGCCGGAAGATGCGGGGTATCCTGCGAAATTCTCCGACCCGTCGGCCAGAGCCTTTGGGCGGCGTACCGAAGCCGCTACCCTCCTTCGCCAAGGCTACGGAGGGTTCTCCTCGCCTTCATCCCCGCAGCAAACTGCGGAGTATTCGGCGAAGGAGAATAAACGGAACCGAGGCTGAAGATCAAGCGATCCGGCAGGGATATCAGAACACTGACAAGCAGGCGACCTTCCGATTTCTCATGCCTATCTTGGAGGGAGTGGCCGAGGTTGCCCTTTACTGCGCGCATCGAACGAGGCTACAGATGATCCCTCCAAGCTCGCTCGCTTCTCTCTCTAGGAATGGCACCCGTGTTGGTCCCACTGCGGCCGTCGAGCGAGCACATTCTGATCGTGCGCGCTCCGGGAGCAAGGGAGCAACACGGGTGTCATTCCATCCCTTTCATCGTGCGCGTTCCGGGAGCAAAGGGATGCCCTGGCTGTGAGACCGCCCCCCTGCTACGCGGCTTTCACGTCGTCCAGAACTTCGCGCACTTTTTGCGCCAGCACGTGGGGTGAGAAGGGCTTCGGCAGGAACCCGGTCTGGCGGCTCACGCCGCCTTGGTCAAACACTGGATGGTCCGGATATCCCGACATGTAGAGCACTTTGATCCCTGGTCGAACGGTCAGGATCTTTTCCGCGACTTCAGGCCCGCTCATCTGTGGCATGACGACATCCGTCAACAACAGATGGATTGGCTCCACGTATTTTGTGCTGGTGAGGAGGGCTTCGATGCCATGGCGCGCCTCCAGCACCCTATAGCCATGGAGCCGCAATGTCTCGTGCACGAGACCGCGGACCGCTGGCTCGTCCTCAACCAAGAGGATCGTCTCGCGGCCACGTGCCGGATCAATCGCTTCGACCGCCCCAGTCGGCCCCGGTACCTCTTGTTCGACCCGTGGGAAGTAGATCCGGAACGTCGTGCCTCGGCCAGGAGCACTCTCCACGATGATGCTTCCACCGCTCTGCTTGACGATGCCATAGACGGTCGAGAGTCCCAATCCCGTCCCTTTCCCTTTCTCCTTCGTCGTGAAGAACGGCTCGAACAGATGTGACTGGGTCTCAGCATCCATCCCATGGCCGTTATCACGAACCGCCAGCATCACATACGATCCCGGTGCCATCCCCACGGCGTCCAGGCTTGCCTCTTTCCCAATCGTCACATTCGTGGTTTCGATCGTCAGGCGTCCGCCCTTGGGCATCGCATCGCGCGCATTGACTACCAGGTTCATGATGACCTGCTCGACCTGTCCGGGATCCGCCTTGATGGAGCCGGTCGAAGCATCGAGTTCGGCATTGAGTTCGACGAGGTCTTCCCCGACGAGACGCCGCAACATGCCGTCCATATTGGCGACGAGGGTATTGAGGTCAAGGACTTTCGCCGCGATGAACTGACGGCGGCTAAACGCCAGCAATTGACGGGTCAGCCCGGAGGCCCGGTCCGCCGCCTTCTTCACCTCCTCCATGTCCTTCCGCATGTCATCGGTGGACCCCAGGCGGCCCAGGAGCAACTCGCTGTACCCTCGAATCACCGTGAGGAGATTATTGAAATCGTGCGCCATGCCGCCGGCCAATCGCCCCACCGCCTCCATCTTCTGCGCCTGTCGCAATTGCGCCTCGGTTTCCCGTAACACCCCTTCCGTTCGAGCCCGCTCGCCAAATTGGCCGATCTTGAGACCGATGTCTTCCACCATCCTCAACAACTCGTCATCGGGCTGCCGCACGTGGCGGCTGAAGAATTCGATGACGCCCTCAATCTCACTCCCAACTAGAATAGGCAATCCAAACGCCCCGTGAAACCCAACGTGTCGAGCCTGCGCTCCACGAGGGAAATTGCCATCCACCGTGACGTCCGTCACCCAGGCCGACTTGCCACTGGCCCAAATACGTCCAGGCAAACCCTCGCCGCGTGTAAACACACGCTGCCAGGTGTCCTGGGTAAATGGATCGGCCTGCACGGACGGCGCCTTCCACTGATCAAGACAGCGCAGCACCCCGGTCGCCTTATCCACCCGCCAGAACACGCCCAGATCCCATTCCAGGCTCTCCCCGATTGCCTGGATGATTTTCGGAACCGCCTCTTCCAGGGTCGTCGCCTCGGCAAGGACTCGGGTCACCGCATACTGAGATGCGAGACGCCGTTCAGCCCTGCGGCGATCGGTGATGTCCCTAATAAAGGCGCTGAAGATGTACGCATCCCCGATTTTTGCCGGTGACACCGCAAGCTCAACGGGAAGCTCCCGCCCATCCCTGTGCTGGGCGACAATTTCAATCCGGCGGTTCAAGATCGCTCCAGCCCCTGTTCGAAGAAATTCGCGGATGCCCTGTTCGTGCGCCTGACGATCCCGCTCAGGAATGATGGTCTCGGAAAGGGCCCGTCCCAGCGCTTCCTCGCGGGACCATCCGAAAATCGCCGTGGCCTGCGCATTCCAATCGGTCACAATCCCGGTCGAATCGATGGTGATCACCCCGTCAAACGCGGTATCGACGATGGCACGATTTCGTTCCTGACTTTGGAGCAACGCAGCTTCAGCGGCTTTCGCCCAGGCACTTTCCTGTTGTGCCTGTCGATGTTCTGCGCGCAATCGTGCCGTGGCCCAGAGCAACAACCCCAGCATGGGAATCCAGACCACTCCGCCAATGATCCCAATTTTCCACAAGAACGCGTGAATAGGCGCCAGGATGTCCTGCCGATCCATTCGCACCAGAACCGACCAGCCTAGCCCAGCAAAATCCCCAAAGCCTCTGGTCTGCGCGTAGCCCGTCACCACCTGGACGTGCCGGCGCAAATGCTCTTCCTCGATAAACCCCGGTACACCGGTCTCGCTCAGCAGCACCGAAGGGAGCCTGAGTTCTTTGAGATTGATGGCCCCATTGTGAGGCAGATCTGAGTCGACAAACACCCTGCCCTGCCCTGTCAGCATTTGATACTCGACTCGCCCGCCCGCTCCTGGTCGAGCTTCAAGTGAACGAATGGTCCTGGTTGTGATTTCCTCCAGAAATGGAACCCCTACCCGCGAAGTCACAACACCCAGGAACGTGCCTTTCGTGTCGAGAATCGGAGCCGTAAACGCGATCGTATCGACGCCACTCTCCGGTTCCTGCCTCGCGGCGTCGGCGATGTCGAGTCGTCGCGTCGCACGCGCAGCGAGAAACGATGCGGCACGGCTATAGTCAAGTCCTACCAGCGAAGGCTCTGTCGCCGCCACGACCGTACCCTGAACATCCATGACCGCTAACGACAGGTAGATCGGGGAATACTCCTTCTTCATCCACGCCAGATACTCGGAGAGATATCTCGAATCGGAAATTCGCGACCTCAAGGCTCGGGCCATCATGAGGGCGTCGCCTTGGCGTTCGAACAGCATCTGATCGAGTTTCTCCGCCACGTCCGCCGCAGCCAGCGTGAGTTCTCCTCCCGTCGCCTCCACGAAACGATATTCTATGAACCGAATCAGACTGACACCGGCTAGGATCGCGAATAGGGTCATGGCAATAATGAGATAGGGCAACCACCGATAGCGGCGAAGATCGAGAAATGATAAGGCCTTTGAGGTCTTCATGATTCACGCGCCGGGAAGGCAACGAAGTTGGGAATCAGCATGGCGGGGTGATAGGCCTGTTTCGATGCGCGCAATCCAGGCAGGCCTGCATCATCCATCCCATTGATATACTCAGCCCCTTCCGCCACGGCAGTCCGGCAGGTCTCACGAAATAGATATTGTGCCAGACCCGGAAGAGTCCGATCCGTCACCTCTAAGAGGACACAGAATGTTGCGCTCGTCAACCAATAGCCAAAGGTATACGCGCACAGCCGGCCGTGAGTCCTAACGACCCTCCCTGTGACTCGAAGGACCGACGCCTGCGACCAGACGATTTCATGCGCCAGCGCCGCATCGGCCAATAACATTACCCCGAACGATTCGAGCCCTTCCGCTTGCTTCTGCCGTGACCAATCTGCAAGGAGGGCACGACAATCCTGACGGTCGCTCGTCTGATAGAAGCCTGCCTCAAAAGATCGCTCTCGTTCGAATCGATTGCACAGTGCGCGTTGAGATTTATACCGGTCGCCCGCCAAGGCCGCGAGATCCGTCGCGTGATACAGATAGTCCGGTTCCTTGGGCATCAAACGATATCCCAGCCGCTCCAACTCTGGTACCAACTGGGAGGGCACGTTCTCAACTCGGCTGACTGGCGAGTCACCGTTCCAGCGCCGCAGCAGCCCCATCGCGTCCGACAGGGGCGCGTCGATCGAGCCGGCCCCGATCGGAGGCAGGGGCATGAACCAGCCGTCCGGCGATTGCGCGAACAGGTAAAAGAACCCCTGAAGTTCCATCCACCAATAGGCCAGTAATCCATTCCACATGTAGTGATAGACCGGCGAATAGGCTGCGAGCGACTGATCGCGGCACCACCCCGACCGATCCAACGCTGTCTTCATGCGCGGAATATCGTCCAGCGTAAGGCGATGCAGCGGCGCAGGCCCCCACTGACCAGCCACGGCTCCGGTGAGGCGCGGAAGGCAGGCGAGCACGACCACGTCCCCTTGAAACCGTCCGATAAGGGAAGGATGCGCGACTACCTGGTCACGGATGCCCGGTTGATCGAGTAAGGCCATCACCCGATCGGCATGACGCTGAATCTCGGCTGGAATCTCCTCTCGCATGAACGGGCATTTCGTATCCCACCCCAACAATACCTGCTTGTGCGGCTCATCCCACATCAGCGCCAGTGGATAGAGCTGACAATCGAGCGGACGCTGCTCATAGATGCGGCAGGTTGAGGTCGCTGCGTCGAATGCCGGGCAGAGATACCCGTCTCCATGGGGGGCGGGAACCAGGATTACCTGTGCCCCTCGCCGATTGGGAAAGGCCGTTTCCTCAACGCCCCCAGCCAGGGCCCGGGCGATTTCGTTTCCGGTAAAATATGGGCGGAGGGCGCTATCGGGGTCCGGGAATCGGCAACAGACATCGCACTGGAGACAGGCGCGGCTCGGCACAAGTTGTGGCAGCGCGATCGGCGGTGTCACGAAAGCACCCACCAGCTCATCGGTGTATGCGGACATGGAAGGATTCCAATCAGTGTGCGGCCCATACTAGCACCATTTTGCAGGAGTGCCCAAGGGGATGTCACTTTTCTCACCGGTTCCCTCGCCCCTTGTACGGTCCTAAAGCCCGTGTTACAGTTCTTTGGCCTCGTATGAGAGGCTCTCATTGACACGGAAACTGCCTCTGTCTGACTTGGCTACCTCCGACCTCCTTCACCGCTGCGCAATCATCCGTGCCCAGCTGAGCAAAGCTGGGCTCTTTCCATCTCTGCCCGGGCAGGCTTCTACTCCTGGAATAGTCACCGCCACGACGACCTGGCGAATTGCCACCACACCGTTCCCTCTCAAGAAAGACCAGCTAGACTTTTTCCACCAACTCGGACCGCAGCTCTTATCCTTTTATCGAGCCCTGAACCGCCTCTATCTCGACAGTGTTCGCGGCCTCCAACCAGCCTGGGTAGCGGGATACCTTGACCAAGGAAAACCGGATGGGTTAGTCACGTACAGCCGGATGAAACGGTTTCGTGACCAGCTTCCCGCGGTCATCCGACCGGACATCATCCCCACCCAGGACGGCATGGTGATCACCGAGCTCGACTCAGTCCCCGGAGGAATCGGTA
>JBGPVY010000051.1:0-15112 GCA_041491905.1 Nitrospiraceae bacterium
CAATTCAACAAAGTGGAGTTGGTCGCGTTTGCAAAACCTGAACAGTCGTATGAGGAACTGGAGCAGTTGACCGGCCATGCCGAAGCGATCTTGCAGGGATTAGGACTTCATTACCGAGTCGTCACCCTCTGTACCGGCGATATGGGATTCTCCGCGACGAAGACATACGACATCGAAGTCTGGCTTCCTTCCCAGAACCACTATCGGGAGATCTCTTCCTGCAGCAACTTTGAGGGATTTCAGGCCAGACGGGCCAGTATTCGATATAAAGGTACAGTCGGGAAGAAGGATGCTAAAACAGAATTTGTCCATACCCTCAATGGGTCCGGGCTGGCCGTCGGACGCACACTCGCGGCCATCCTCGAACACTATCAGCAACCGGATGGAAGCATCACGATACCGGAGGTGTTGCGTCATTACATGGGCGGGCTTGAGCAAATTCGCAAAGAGTAGGATACTAGCAGGGTAATTCCATCGCCGGAGTGCTGATACGGATCTCGGTGTGGATGTTCAGAGAGACAAAAAACTGCGAAAGGCTTAGGGTATGTATTCCGTCGCGCTGCAATTTTGAGCGTTCCGGGTCCAAGGAGTTCTGTTTGGAGGGGTGACGGAGTGGCCGAACGTGCCAGTCTTGAAAACTGGAGACCTCGCAAGGGGTCCGCGAGTTCAAATCTCGCCCCCTCCGCCAACAACACGAGTAGGTCATTACTTCAGTCAGTCTTCACTTCGGCTTCCTGATGCCCACCCCAGAGCAGCAAGAGGTCGGTCTCCATAGGAGGGGTACCGACCTCCGCCAACATCTTCACTCTTGCTTATACCCACACACCTACCCCTAAGGCTGCTACGCCAGGTTCGTGCGCGCATCTAACTCTTGGTCCGGTATAGTTTCGTCCATTCATATACCTCTAGAATAACATTCTTTTATATCTGTAAGCACTTGACATAGCTTGATTAAATAAACACGTCGTCGAAGATTTCTCGCGCCACTTTCGTCCCCCACTTTAGTTCGGCCCCACCTACCTCTAAGGTATTTTCAAAAATTCTGCCCTGCCTCAATATCAACATCAATCACACTCAACAGCGCGCACACAGGCATTATTTTTTGAAGGAGAGACCGATGCGCAAACAGATCGGGAAGATCGGGGCCATTCGTCGAGAGCTAGACGGCAAAGCCTGTCCCTTCTGCGGAGGCCATAAGTATCAGCTAGTGCTTCGAGGGAATGTGCAGCCGGAGGCTGGTGGACTCTTCGCCCGCTGTTCTCAGTGCCAGCGTCCTCGCGGACTCGATGAAGACCTCGGTCGAATACTCTGGATGTAAGAAAACTTCCTCATCACTCAACACAGAAGGAAGGCACGATGCACGTCCTCTCTCACCCGATCCAATACATAAAATTGCACAGAACGCACAAGAAACAGAAACGAACCGCGTTGCACATGTTGGCACTCAGCGGTGTCGTTAGACCCAGCCATGTTGAACTCCGTTACGCGACCCGCGTCGCCAGTGTTACCGCCTTCCGCGCGCAGCCAGCTGCGATCGGGGATCCGCAGACCCACCCTGTCCCTTTGCCGTCATGGGACCACAACATCACGCTCAACATGAAACAGACGCAGCAATGGGCGCGCAGCCTCTCATCCTCCCTTGTCCAGCTTGCGAAAAAACCGATCCAACTTCGGTGGACCAAGCAGTTAGACGTGTAAGCCTTTGCCGTCCTCCCCCGCGAGTTTTTCTTGATCCACCTCGCGATTCGCTTGTACCTCCCACATGGCCTGGAGTAAGATCACGGCTCGCTTGCTGGTCTTCCTACGGTCATCGACCTGCGTCGCAGATGATTGGGAACCCCGCATAGCGCTGAGACCAGTGGAGAGGTGGCCGAGTGGCCGAAGGCAGCAGTTTGCTAAACTGCCGTAGGGGGAAACTTCTACCGAGGGTTCAAATCCCTCCCTCTCCGCCAGTCTCGCCTAGCGTGATCTACTCATTCCCAAACTTCTATCTGCATCACAAGCTTGTCTCGTTCTTGCGCGGCGGTTTTGTTGACCCGCGCTGCACGTGTCCGGTCGAAAGAGATGTTCATGGGCTTCAGAAAATCCTCGGTTTCGAGCAGCCTGCCAGGTCTTCTTGACAGGCTACGGAAACGCTGTGTTAAGGTGAATTTAAGATTTCCTACAGTCTTTTTCGGCAGTGAATTCTAACCATGGAGGGGAGGCAAAGATGACCAGCAAATTCTACCGTGGTGCCCTCATTCTGTTTGCGCTTGGAGCGTTCGTTAGTGTGCCCATGCTGAACGCCCAGCCGTCTCCCGCCGGTAACGTCAGGGACGCCATCATGGAGACGAAGCAAGCGGTGGACCATGGCAAACAGGGTCATGCTGAGGTGCTCGTGACACATGCGGAAGAGGCGCTGAACTATGCTGAGAGGGGAGGCAAAAACCCGCATTTGGACGAAGGGATTAAGCATCTGAAAGAAGCCATTGAGCATGGTAAAGCGGGCCACGCCGACATCGCCACGGAACATGCCGAAACTGCTCTCACGCATCTGACTGAAGTAAAGTTCTGACTGAAGTAAAATAAGGTATCAACGCCTACGGCGGAGGTGGGTTTGTACGAACGGGCGGGGGAGAATAACCCTGCCCGTTTCTGTATGAAGAGGAGTGCTCCCAGTGCGCGGTGGGTTTTTTTGACATTCTCACTGAACGTGCCTAAGCTCCAACCCCGCACACCAATTGCACTGTCAACTCTCGCGTAAATATTTTCCGCCTTTTCTCGAGAGGGATCGGTTCACGATAGGAGGTGAGACGTTCGAGCCGTACGCTGGAGTGGGACTCGGAGTGTTCTTTTCCCGCATTGCAAGGGACCCTGATGGCGGTTCGAGCACGAGCACAGATGTAGGACTGAACACGCAATTGGGGGTGAGGTATCGCCTGACGGCCAACTTCGCAGTTTTTGGGGAATGGAAGTTCAATCATGCGAATCTCAGCCACAATAGTTTTCTGGGAGCTACTGGGCTCGATGTGTCGGCAGATTACAACGCGCATAATCTCGTCTTCGGCGTCGGCTATCACTTTTAACTGATGGCTGGAGGAGAATCGTGAGAACAGTTCCTAACCCGCTGGCCGGGCATCTAGGCCACCAGAACAACTCCTCGGAAGCGAGCTTGCTGGTTGCCTCACCGTTGTTATACTATCGCCGACGGAAATAGAAAACGCCGGGGTTATGCGACCAGGGCAATACCTTCAATTGTAAATGCGAGCGCGCGAGTTAAGGATGGTACATTCCCTCCCTCTCCGCCACAGCCTGATTTGTTTATTTGGTTTGTTTGGTCTGTTTAGTTTGTCTGGTTTTTGGTTGAATGAAACTAACCAGATGAACCAAATCGACCAGATAAACAAAACAAACCAGATCAACCAGATAGGCCAGGCTGCTTGATTTTTCTCTGACGATCCTGTAACAGTGCCTCCCTCTTCTTGCCGCGAACCGTGCCGAGGTAGCTCAGTTGGTAGAGCACAGCCCTGAAAAGGCTGGTGTCGACAGTTCAATTCTGTCCCTCGGCACCATTTCAACAACTTACGCGGTACTAAATTAGTTCTAGTTAGGCAAGTGGCACTGAAGTGGCCTCTGGGGAGGTTTGGGCCTCTTGCACGTGCTCTAACCCTACCTCTTTTTCCTCCACGAAATGTGCGTTGGCTCACTTCTACCCGTGAAGGCTCAGATCAAGGTCTGGCGCAATTAGACCTCGTTCGGTCTCAATGGCCTTGAAACCTTGGTCACTGTCGCGTGTGAAGCGAAGGAGTGGATCTCCGCTCACGCGTTGAAGCATTAAGCTGTTTCACTGGGAAGCCTCCGGCCCTCCGGGGGGCTTCCCTCACAATGCAGCCCGACAATTACGAACCAAGGATTTCCCGCTGTCTCAATCATCCTCAGATTTTCTTAATGGACTATCTCAGATGGGGAAGCTAACACTATTAACTCTAGTTACAAGTTGCCGTCGTTTTCGGGGGAGACGTCGGAGGAACCACGTGTGCTAATTCAGATTGTGTCAACCGAAGGGTTCACCCCACGCCTGAGTACCTATTCTGCGCCTGAGTTCTAATAACTTTGACCTGCCCCGCCTTAAACGGGTCCCATCCTATAGGCCCATGCCCAACGCGCCGCTGATTATCTCCAGGGCTTGCAGCCAGCTAGCCATCCGGCCCACCCTAAACGACAACGATAAAAAGACTGCCCGCTAATATCCGAATATCGGTGTTACTCTAGTCTGCACAGCAGCTCATTTTTGAAACGTCTTTTGTGTAAGAGAGCGCGGCTATTTTTAGCGCCTCGGACATGGTTGGATAGACGTGCAGCATGTGTGCGAAGTCGTCGATAATCGCACCAAAACGAAGCCCCATTGTCGCTTCATGAATAACCTCCGCAGCGTTCATTCCGTGCATTGAAACCCCCAGCACCTTCTTCGTTTTCCGGTCCGCAACCATTTTAATAACCCCTCTGGTATCTCGGACCGCCCCGGCTCTGGGAACGAGGGACATAGGAATAATGCGACAATCGCACGCGTACCCGCGAACATTTGCCTCCGCGTCCGAAAGTCCGACTACGCCCACCTGCGGGTCAGTAAAAATCGCTCGCGGAATCACGGCGTGATGTACCTTACGGCCCCCTTTGCCGTTGAAAGCATTCTCAGCGGCAATACCGCCGTCCTGCGCACCCACAGGAGTCGCCATCTGGCTTCCAGTGTAGGAACCAATGACGTCTCCGGCGGCATACACGTGCTCGGCAGAAGTGCACAGCTCGTCGTTGACCTTCACGAAGCCACGTTCATCCAGATCGACTCCTGGAAGTTCAAGCCCCAGGTGTTCCGTATTCGGTTTACGTCCTGTGGCCACAAGTAACTTCGCCGCTTTCAGTTCCTTCTGCCGTCCGTCCACCTGTAACGTGACGAAGACTTGGCCTTCATCGCCATGCACCCGGCTCACCGTGGATTTCGTATGGATGGCAATTCCCTCCTCACGAAATACCTCTGCCACAGATTGCGCAATCTCCGGCTCGTAGGCCGAAAGAATTCGCTCTCCGCGTTCCAGAATGGTGACGCGTGTGCCGAAGCGCGAAAACATCTGGCCAAGCTCAAGAGCGATGTAGCCGCCACCGATGATGATGAGGGACGCCGGAAGCTCTGTGAGCTCGATGGCTTCGTGACTGGTGAGCAGGTCGCTTGTGAGATAAGGTGTTTCACGAAGCCCTGGAACGTCTGGCACGGTAGGCGAGCTTCCAGTCGCGACAAGGAACTGAGGCGCTGAGAGAACCTGCCCGTTCACTGTCACCTCGTTGGGGCCGCTGAAGCGGGCTGCTCCTTCAAAAACGCGGATGCTTTTAGAGTCGGAGATAATGCTCTGATATTTCTTTCCCCGGTAGTCTTCAATCACGGCATCCTTCTGCTCGATAAGAGCGAGGAAGTTGAAGCTCATCGAGGTAGGAGAGAGCCCTGGGTAGCGCGGATTCTTCGAATCGTAGAGGATTTTCGCGGCTTCGATGAGGTTCTTTGACGGCAAGCAGCCACGGTTGACACACGTTCCACCGAGGGTTCGCACCTCAGTCATGGCTGCCGTTTTTCCGCTTTCTGCCGCGCGAAGCGCCGCAGCAAACGCCGTCGAGCCGGAACCGAGAATCACAAGGTCAAACTCCTCCACCATCATTTCCCCTCCTGGGTTTGTTGTCCGGGAATTTCCTTCAGGTCACACGCACGTCTGACGCCGCACGAAGTAGTAGCCCAGCGCGGCAACTCCGGTGAACAGAACAAGAAGGCCCATCAACACGGGATCTTTGAGAATGAACCCAAGGCCAAGAGCGGTGACCAGACCGGCGACAATAAACGGCGCCACGCAGCAGAGTGCGACAAACGCTGCGCCGCTTTATGCCGACCGCCATGAGCGTTCGGCCCACCCACGATGGCGCCCCGTGACTAGTTGTTTTCCCGTCCGTTGCGTCTCCTAGGGGTGAACGGTGGACGGCTAGCCCGCGTTCTTGGTGGCCTCCAGCAGCGCCTCGACCGTGGTCTTGGCGTCATCGAAGGTGACCAGGGCTTCCTTCTTCTCCAAGCTGACCTCGATTTTCTCGACGCCTTCGACCTTGTTCAGCGCCTTCTTGATCGTGATCGGGCAGGCCGCGCATTTCATGCCAGTCACCGACAGGGTGACCGTTTTCGTGGTGGCCCAGGCGGGCGCGCTCAAGGCGGCCGAGAGGGCGATTACAGTGATGAGCTTTTTCATGACGTTTTCCTTTCAGTAAAACAGCGGCAGAATGTAGGGGAAAGGAAGCGCGATCCCCATCAGTGCGGCCACGATCCAAAAGATGAGCTTGTACGCCGTCTTGACTTGCGGCACAGCACAGACCTCCCCCGGCTCGCAGCCTTGCGCGGGCCGGAAGATGCGCCGGTAGGCGAAGAAGAGCGCCACTAGGGCTGCGCCGATAAAGATCGGACGATACGGTTCGAGCACCGTCAGATTGCCGATCCACGCCCCGCTGACGCCAATCGCCACCAACACGAGAGGGCCGAGACAGCAGGTCGAGGCGAGGATCGTCGCGAGGCCGCCGATAACCAAAGCGCCGCGACCATTTTGCGGTTCAGACACAGGGTTCTCCTACTCCGACCTGGACAACATATCTATATGTCTATACACCACCTATTTTTCTTTCAGAGCCCACAGTACAAGCGGCCAGACACAGCAGACCACTGGGCCATCGGCGGCCAGCACGATCCCACTCAACGGTCCCTTTCCACTCCATGAACTCATGCCTCTTTCTCCGGGCTTGCCCCATTGATTACAGTCTAAACTCCGTACTACGGTACGGAATCAAGGGAAATCTTCATGGCTTCAGAATTGACGATAGGCCGGGTGGCGAAGCTGGCTGGGGTGAATGTCGAGACGATCCGGTATTACCAGAGACGGGGACTGCTGGCCGAGCCGGACAAGCCGCACATGGGCTATCGGCGGTATCCGGCGGACATCGTGAAACACATCCGCTTCATTAAGCGGGCGCAGGCTCTTGGGTTCACGTTGGAGGAAATCGCCGAACTGCTACGGCTGGAGGAGGCCCGCGCCTGTGCGGAGACCCGCGCTCTGGCCGCCCACAAGATGCGGCTGATTGACCGGAAACTGACGGGCCTCGCGGCGATGCGGAAAGCGTTAGCTGGTCTGGTTCAGCAGTGCGATAGGAAACAACCGGCGAAGGGATGCCCGATCATTCAGGTGCTCGAAGAGGATTAATCGTCCCCTTCATCCGCGAGCGCGATCCGGCACATTGTTGTCATAAAAGACTGTGGCCGCACCATCATCATACCGATACAAGCGCATCCCTGTGTCGCTCGATGTGCTTCCTGACTTTCCCCGGCAGAGCTCTTTCGGCTAGGCGCAGCTCATAGGTCTTTTGCAGGTTCATCCAGAATTCAGCTGTGGTGTTGAAAAACGTCGCCAGACGTACCGCCGTATCGCCCGTGACACCACGCTGCCCCTTGATAATCGCCGTAACACGATTCGCTGGAACTTCGAGGGCCTTGGCAAGCATATTGGCATTGATCGGTTGGTCTGACGGCTTCATGAACTCCTCGAACAGGATTTCTCCGGGATGGACCGGCCGCATTCCATTCTTGATCATGGCGTGTTCTCCTTCAGTGATAATCTGTGATTTCGACCTCATAGGGTCCGTCAGCCTTCCAGACAAAACAAATGCGCCACTGATCGTTGATCCTAATGCTGTGCTGTCCGGCTCGATCTCCTCTCAGTTTCTCCAACCGGTTTCCCGCTGGCGAAAGCAGGTCCTTGAGGTCCGATGCGCTATCGAGCATGGTTAGTTTCCGCTCCGCCACCTTCCTGAAACCGGAGAAGTCCTTTACCATGTCTCCTGAAAAGAAACCTTCCGTCTTCTTGTCCCTAAAACCTCGTATCATGATCAGGATACCATGTTTTATGCATTACGTAAACTGTACGATTATAGCTCAGCTACCTCTCATCTGAAAGCACAAAATACGCCTTCCCTGTATTAATGAGAGGACCATTCATTGAACAACCATGAGAAGTTGTCACCCACCAAAAACTGGCGATCTCCAACATTTGGGAGATCACGGCCATTGCAGAATTGCCCCAGGGCTATTCCCCCCTCCGAGGTACTTCCTTCAGGTCTTTCGCCCCACGCCCCGTGCCGCTATGCTTCTCACAGAGCGCACGTTCGCAGGCTGGATGGCAAGGAGGCGACATTATGGAATGCATACGCTGCCAGGGCTTGATGGTGGAAGACCACTTTTTTGACTTAGAGGGGACCCAAGGCTTCATGTGGATGAAAGGCTGGCGTTGCATGAACTGCGGTCATGCGGCGGATCCCAGGATAGAGGCCAACCGTCGCTTGCACGAAGCGACCGTGCTCGTCGGCCGTCCGAGGAACCGGAGAATGAGAAAGAACACGTGTGCCTGCGGGCCGAAACCGTCACACGGGTTGCTGCATGACGGTGGGGTAGGGAGCACCCATACCCACACGAAGGAATTCCGTCCTGGCAGGGACTAACAGGAGTGTTTCTTACGATGGCGACGATTCTGATCATTGATGACGAAGAACTCGTCCGAATACTCCTCCGCTCCGCTCTTAAAGCGGCAGGGTACGAGGTAATTGAGGCTGCCAACGGTCGCCAGGGGCTTGAGCTGTACCGCCACAGGCCGACGGACTTGGTCATCACAGACATTGCCATGCCCGAGCTGAATGGGCTGGACATGATTCTGGAACTGACGCGTCAATTCCTCCACGCCAAGGTGATCGCGATCTCAGGTGTAGGAGGGGAACAGAATGTCTTGGATGTCGCGAAACTCCTCGGGGCACGGCGGACCATCCAGAAGCCCTTTAGCATGCCGCAGTTGCTGGACGCTGTGCGATACGAATTGGAACATTAGTGCCGCCTTCCCTCGGCGCTGTCGCTGACCTCTCCCTACACTGGATCACGCATCGCTGGCCACGCCCATCTTCGGTAATCGCAGGAATCATTTCTATCCTCGACCTGATTGCCTAAACTACAGCAGCGCCACACAATCAGATCACCGCACCATTGGAAATGTGATTCTACCCAAATGGTTCGAATCTCACTCGGCAGTTCGTCGAGGAGAGCTGGTGCTGGTGGTATCGGAAGTACTGGAAAGCGAACGCAACAAGGTGCCACTAGTGGCACCTGTCTCTGTAAGTCATTGATTTTCCATGACATGAAATGTAACTTTTTACATCGCCTTTTTGTTACAACTTGTTGATTATGCTGAGTTTGTTGAGGAACTGAAAAGGCTGGTGTCGACAGTTCAATTCTGTCCCTCGGCACCACTCCTCATTTTTCATTTTATACCGACCGGCCCGGAACGCTCGCCTAGCGACCGGGCTCTGGGTCATTCCCCTTTGGGAAGTCGCGAGAAGTAGAATGTGGCAATGGCCACGGTCGCCGCAACATTAAGGGATTCTACGTCGCGCCTGAGGGGGATAGTGAATCGAGTGGTGGCCTGCCTGCGGATTTGAGCTGACAAACCGTGGCTTTCATTACCCACAGCAAGGACAAGTTTCCGTGGCACCTGGTGAATCTGGTCGATCGAAACGGTCCCGTCCCCTGTTACTTCTGCTGCAAAGATCCGGCAGCCTTGCCGGATCAACCCAGATACATCCTTGGAGGTAAAGGTCGGCAGCGCGAGCAGCACACCGCTCGTTGCACGAACCACTTTGGGATTATAGACATCGGCAGATTCCGGCGTGAGCCACAGGGCGCTCGCATTGAGAGCTGCCGCCGTTCGAACAATGGCTCCAACATTGGCGGGATCTTGCAGCTGCTCTCCAAAAATTCCCAAGAGAGTCGGCTGTCTAAGAACCTCTTCTTCATCCCATGTCGGTTGCCGCACCACAGCGAGGATGCCTTGCGGCGCATCCAGATCAGACAATTTTGAGAACTGGAGGTCGGTACAGGAGTACTGTTGCGTCGAGGAAGCTAGTCGAACCAGTCGGTCGCCCTGCCCCTCTTTGGGTAGATAACCGTGGGCAGTGACGATTGTGAGAATCTGCTCAGGATACCGAGTCAGGATATCTCGAACTGCGTGGGCGCCTTCGACCACGAATGCGCCATCCTGTGCACGTACGCGTCTATCAAGGAGGAGTTCGCGAATGTGCGCCCCTTGCGAGCGCGTCAGGAGAGGGAGTGAGGCAGCCACGCTAGTGCGTCACAGTGGACAGAACTGGTTCAGCGACGTTTCCGCCCGGATGCGGCTTCAGCAGCACGAATCCGTTGGGCCCGCGCCTTCGCTCGTTTGAGTGCTGTCAATTTCCCTCTGGTTCGATCCTGCTCGTGCTGAAGCTTGTCGAACTGAGACTTGAGATGGAGCTTTTCTCGCTTGTGGAGCGTGGCACATTCTTCTTGAGAAAGCTGGATCCAATCCCCACAAGTCCTAGCCCGCTTGATCCGCTGTTCCAACGACTCGCGCAACTGCTTGGAACGCATGCTTAAGAGCGATTTCAAGGCGTCTTTGCGCCTCTGAACTTCTTCTTCTTCTGCGATGATTCCTCGAATGTCTGTCCCTAACATGATACGCCTCCTCACTGGATCGAGAATGAACTAGGAGATGCATTATACCTGATTTCATCGCTCATCTTCCACTGAGGGAAATTACGCATAAGTCATTGTGTTTCAAGGTGTATCGTGCCCTAGGCCAACACAGGGAGGTTGCGGAGAGGGCCCCAATTCAGTATCATCGCGCCATGGCGCTCGGACAACAGATTCAAGCCTGGCGTATCTCGCGAGGTCACTCGGTCGACGACTTGGCGGCCGAGTCGCATCTTCCGCCTCACGTGTTAGAGGAAATTGAAGCGGAGGAGGTTGATCCCTCTGCCTCGCTACTCGAAGCGCTCGCTGCCGCCTTGAGGATCCCTCCTGCCTGGCTTTTTAGCCATCCGACCTCATTTCGTACCTTGTTTGACGATCCAGAGGAAGATGCAAGTTCCACCCACGCGTGCCCCGATCCTGTCACAGATCGAATTCTCGCCGGATCACGGATGGATCGTTCGCTGTATGTCCTGCTGACCGCTATCATGCAAAGCGGCGAACCGAAGTTGCTCCGCGCAGCGGAAGTGAATTTGCGTAGTCTCGTCAAACAAACCAAACAGGCGACGATCCCCTGGCAGAACCGCCCATCGGGCCACTTCGAACCACCGAACGATTAGCAGAACGCTGAAAAAGTCTGCCAGCAGCGTTCTCGCATCGTTCAGACCCTCAACGTACCACGAGGGTACGCCTCGGGCCTTCACTCGCTGCGGCCTTGCTGAACAACCTTTTTGAGCGTCCTGCATACGCGTGATGATCGCACCCTGCCGACCTCACGCTCACAATACTTGAAGTATGAACCATTTCAAGTACCGCGTTTCCGGCATGGTGGCAAGGATGGGATGGTCCATGGCCTGTCCACGCTGTTCTAGCAGGCGGACCTGCCGCTTCGCATCTCGTGCAGCCAGGCGGATGCTCGTCCACAATTCCTGTTCAGTCACGTGGTGGGAGCAGGAACTCGTAGCCAGAAATCCCTCCGGCTTGGTGAGCCGCATCCCCAGCAGATTCACATCTTTGTATCCAGCCAGGGCACGAAGTACGGCCTGTTTACTGCGGGCAAACGCCGGGGGATCGAGCAACACCAGATCATAGCGGCACCCAGCCCGTTCCAGCTTTCGCATCTCCTCAAACGCATCCGCCGATCGATAGACACAACGATCACCCACCTTGTTTAACACCGCATGGTTGCGCGCGAGCGCCAGGGCCTCCTCACTCACATCCAGCCCTTCGACCGACTTCGCCCCCGCGAGCGCCGCATGAATCCCAAAGGCTCCAGTATGCGCAAACACCTCCAACACCTCCGCGCCGGCCGCGAACCGTGCCGTCACCAGTCGATTCTCTCGCTGATCGCAAAACCAACCGGTTTTCTGTCCTCGTTCGATATCGACGAGAAATCGAGCAGGCCCCTCCTGGATGCCGACCGTCGTCGCGCCACCCCCTCGGAGAAATCCCCTCTCCACCGGCAGCCCTTCCAACGTGCGACTCTTGGCATCGTTGCGTAGATACACTCGCATGGCTCCGGATTCCTGACACAGGAGATCAGCTAATACGTATTTCCGGCGGTCCATACCGGAGGAGAGGGTCTGCATGACCAAGACATCGTCATAACGATCCACGACCAAGCCCGGCAATCGATCCGCTTCTCCATAGATGAGGCGATACGCATTGGTGCCAGTGACGACCCGCTGACGTAGCCTGACAGCCTGCGCGAGTCGCCCCCTCCAAAACTGTTCTGTAATGGGTTCGTCATCGAAGGTTAGTATCCGCACGCGGATCTTGGACGCAGGATTGTAGAGACCTCTGGCGTAGAATCTTCCATTCGGCGCCATGACATCGACCACATCGCCCGAGACCAGCTCGCCCCTGACCTCCTCGATGTAACCGGCATAGATCCAGAGATGTCCCAATGCCTCGACCGCACGTGTGCGAGAGAGGCGGACGCGCCCGCGTGGACTGTCATCATGAAGAGTCATTGCCTACTTATCCAATGGCGCGAACCGAACGTCAAGCCCCTCTGGACGTGTCTTGTTGCTTGACGGCTGACCCGCGCTGTGGTTTGCTGCGCCTACGCGCCACGGACCGCATGTGTTTCGCTCCGTGAACCAGGAAGCCCAGCGATGCAACGAATACCGACCATCGGTTCCGCCGTGATCGATCGGCTCCACCAGTTGGGAGTCCGTCATATCTTTGGAATCCCCGGCGACTATATCCTCAGCCTCTACCAATTGATCGACGCCTCTCCGATTCAACATGTCGGGACCACCCGCGAGGATTGTGCAGGATTCGCGGCGGATGCCTATGCGCGCATCAACGGCATCGGCGCAGTCTGTGTGACCTACTGCGTCGGCGGACTCAATACCGTGAACGCGATCGCCTGCGCCTTTGCCGAACGATCGCCGGTGGTACTGCTCACCGGATCACCGGGACTCTCTGAGCGTGTTCGCACACCCTACATGCACCACATGGTGCGGGATTTTTCCACGCAACGCGAGGTCTTCGAGAAGATCACGGTGGCCGCCATCTCGCTAGATGATCCTTCAACCGCCGAACGAGAAATGGATCAGGCCTTTGCGGCGCTGTTGCGCTATCGCCGCCCAATCTACATCGAAATTCCTCGCGATCTCGTCCATACGCCGCTGGCAAACCCGTTGCGACCCTTATGTCTCGACGATGCGCCAAGCAATACCGCCGCGCTGGACGAAGCCATCGCTGAAGTCCGCGCCATGTTGGCCTCGGCCCGCCGGCCTGCTATCTTAGCCGGCGCAGAGATAGGGCGATTCGGCCTGCAAGACGATCTGACTCGCCTGGTCGAACGGCTCAATGTCCCCATCGCCTCGACCCTGCTAGGCAAGTCCATCATCCGTGAAGACCACCCACTCTACGTCGGAGTGTACGGGGGGCTCATCGCGCGTGACGAGGTTCAACAGTTCATCAATGCATCTGACTGCCTGCTGATCCTGGGGTCGATCTTATCTGATGTCGAAGATCTCGATGCCGATTCGCCCTTGCTGTCGGAAGGCCGCACGATTCACGCGACAGCTGATCGGGTGGCCATCAAACACCATCGCTACGATGCGATCCGGTTTCAAGACTTCGTGCGGGCACTGGTGACCAACACCCTCCCTTCGTTTCCTTCCCGCCCGCTGCCGACACCGCTCCCCATGCCACAAGGCACCATTGCGCCGAATACCCCCGTGACCTTGAATGGACTCTTCCGCCACCTCGATAGTCTGTTGGATGAACACACCCTCGTGATCGCCGACGTCGGAGAATCGCTCTTTGCCGCAGCCGATCTCCATGTTCACCGGCGATTCGAGTTCCTCTCTCCAGCCTATTACACCTCGATGGGATTTGCCGTCCCGGCAGCCGTGGGCGCCTCGTTTGCCGATCCCACACTTCGGCCAATCGTGCTGGTCGGCGACGGCGCGTTTCAAATGACGGGAACGGAACTTTCGACCGCCGTGCGATATGGCCAGACGCCGATCGTCCTCGTGCTGAACAATCGTGGCTACTCCACTGAACGGGAGATTCTCGAAGGCCCCTTCAACGACGTCCACGAGTGGCGCTATGAACGAATCTGCGACATGATCGGAGGTGGAGTCGGTACGCGGATCGCAACCCAAGGAGAGTTCGAGCGAGGGCTCACTGCCGCCTTGGACGATTCCAGCCGCCTGCATGTCATGAATGTGCTGCTCGATCCGGCCGATCGCTCGGCCGGCATGGTCCGACTTGCCCATCGCCTCGCGAAACGACTTTCCACCGATCGCCCGTAGCAGGTGTCGTTTGTCTGGTTCATCTGGTTTATCTGGTTAGTCTGGTTCAACCAAATAAACTAGACAAACCAAACAACCAGAGCAACCATCTTCGAAGTGAAGGGTTTTCCCACCATCCTCTTCACTTCTCACCTGGTTCGCTCCACGAACATCCAACACTTAGGCCGTTTCCTAGTGGCACATCACCTGCACAATTGTTGTAATATACTGAAGCAACGCTACTTATAGTGAGTGCGGCGCACGTCTTTGACGTCCGCTCTTGATCCCGCTGCAAATCTTTGCCAGGGCCTGCAGGCGACTCGCTCATCGGAGGACCCAATGTCAGACTTCTACCAAAATGGTGTCGTCACGGTGCTTCACCGCCTCGGACAACCGAACGGCGACCAACTGGAGCGAGAGTTGACGCGTTATGGACGCGTCAATCCCATTGCTCTGGTCCTCCCCTCCCTCTATGCAGAATTGGGACGCCCGGCATTGAAGGCCATCGTGGAAACTCTGAAGAGTGTGTCGTACCTCAACGAAATCGTCATCTCGCTGGATCGTGCCTCGGCCTTGGAATTTCGCCTGGCAAAGCAATTCTTCTCCGTACTCCCTCAGCGGGTGCGTCTCATCTGGAATGACGGCGCGCGCATCCAAGCCATCCTCAAGCTCTTGGTCGATCACAACCTCGATATCGGCCTGCAGGGCAAGGGACGAGGCTGTTGGACAGCCTTCGGCTATGTGCTGGCCAGAAACCACAGTC
>JBGPVY010000169.1:0-6670 GCA_041491905.1 Nitrospiraceae bacterium
CCCTGCCAGGATGTGTTTGTCAGAACCCTCTCCTTCCCCTTTCGCGATGCCTCCAAGCTGGCGCAGGTCGTCCCGTTCGAAATGGAAAATCTGATTCCTATGCCCTTGGAGGACGTCACGGTCGGCAGTCTGTTGCTGCCGGCGCGAGAACCGCAAGATGGGACCGCGAAAGGCAAAGGATCCGATGTCCTCGTCACCGCAGCACCCAAAGAAAAAATTGCTGAACATTTGCGGTTTATGGCATCTGCTGATCTGAACCCCTCTGCGATCACGATTGACGGCATGGCCTTGTTTTCTGTCAGCCAATTTCTGAAAGAGGAAGGGGCCCCGGTCCCCGGCGACATGGCGATCATCGATGTCGGAGCCTCGAAGACGACCTTGTGCCTTGTGCATGAAGGTCGTCCCGTGCTGTTGCGGACCGTGCTGTGGGGCGGGAATCATCTCACCCTTGCGCTCGCCGTTCGGTATGCCTGCAGCTTCGCCGAAGCGGAACGACGGAAGCGGGCCATGGCCGTACAGGAAGTCGATGCCTGGCTCGAGCCGGTCCTCAAAGAGTTACGCGTCTCCCTCCATGCCTACGAAGGCACCGTCCATCAGCGATTGACTCATTGTTGGGTATCGGGCGGCGGCTCTAAACTGAGAGAACTGAGTGGGCATATGGCGAATCAACTGGGCTTACTCCCGGTCGGCCCGCGGCAAGGATTTGGATCAAGTTGCCCCCGCG
Organism: Nitrospiraceae bacterium; assembly: GCA_041491905.1. Classification (GTDB taxonomy): domain Bacteria; phylum Nitrospirota; class Nitrospiria; order Nitrospirales; family Nitrospiraceae; genus Palsa-1315. The sequence continues at coordinate 725 of JBGPVY010000169.1, forward strand.
CGTTTTCCATTGCATTCGGATTGGCGATCCATCCGAACATTGTCCGTCCCCGCTGGAAGTCAAGGCTGGTGGGATCAGGTCTCGCTCTGGACTTCAAAGCCGGCAGCGATGCCGCATCGGCCACAACAGATGTCTCGAAACAGGATCGGCGGTTAGCCTTATGGGGCGGGCTCATCCTGGCTGTTCTGGCGCTAGTGGATCTTTCCGTACGCGTAGTGCTCAAGGAATCGACGGTCAAGGACCTCCAGCGCGGGCTCCAGGGGCAATACGAGCAAACATTTGGTCCGGGCGCCGGCCCGGGTGAGGAATTGGACCAGGCTCGGTATCGAGTCTCGCAGCTGGAGAAAGGCCTCTCGATTGTCGACGGCACACGCTACAACGTCCTTGCCGGTCTTGCAGAACTGGTGAAACATGTGCCGCCAGGCGTTCCGTTGAAAGTACGAGAACTGACGATCGACGGGACCAGCATCCACCTGGAGGGGGAAACCACGACCTTCGATGCGGTCGACAAGATCAAGCAGGCCTTCGTGGCGGACGAGACCTTTCATGACGTGTCCATCAGCGATACCCGTGTCGGGGCTGTGCCGAACCAAGTCGTGTTTCGCCTTACCTATATGGTGCAACGGCCATGATGCAGATGTTGAAAGAACGGTGGCAGCATTTCTCACAACGCGAGCGCATTATCGTGGCTGCCGGCGGAGCCGTGGTCGCAGCAACTCTGGCCTTTCTGCTGATCATCGATCCGCTCATGGCAACGATCGACAAGCTCGATCGGCAAACGCGACGGAAAGCGAAAGACAGCCAGGAGCTTGCGCTCGTCGCGCAGGAATACGTGGTCAAGCAGGCGCGTATCGCCAAGCTCGAACAGCGCATGCCCAATCCGCCGGCCCAGTTTTCACTGCTGGCGTTCATGGAAGAAGCGACAACGACGGCGCAGATTCGCGATCGCATCGCCGGCATGCAGCCGCAGGCCCCCATCGTCGTTCAGGGCTATCAGGAAACCGCGGTCGACCTTCGGCTCGACGGCGTGTCGCTTCCCCAGATCCTCGCGCTGCTGGTGGCGATCGAACAGGCACCGTATGACGTCCAGGTGCATCACCTACAGCTGAAACCGAAATACGATAATCCGATCAATCTCGACGCCACGCTGAGAATCGTGACCTATGCGAAGGTCTGATGAACGTGGTATCGCCCTTCTTCTCACCCTCCTGGTTCTGACCCTCCTGGTTGCGCTGATTCTCGAGTTCGATGCAGAGGCGAGGCGGGAATACCGCGACGCGGCGGCCTTCCGCGATAACTTCAAAGCAACCGTGCTCGCACGCGCCGGAGTGCAGGCAGCCCGTGGCGTCTTGCAGCAAGACTTCTTGAAGGACAAGCAAACGGGACAGTTCTTCGACGCCCCCACCGACTTGTGGGCCTTTCCCATCACGAATTATGCCATCGGCGACGGCCTGCTGAACGCGCAGATCGAGGATGAACGGGGCAAGCTGAACCTGAACGACCTGGCGGCCGGAGGAGATCCCACTGCCAGGAAGAGCAAGGTATTGAGGGTCAAGCGACTCTTCGAACTCGTGCAGGTCAATCCGGATCTGGTCGATGCCATCGTCGATTGGGTGGATCAGGACGAGGTGCCGGAAGCGGCCGGCGCCGAGAGCCTCTACTATCAAACGCTGCGTCCGTCCTACCGGGCGGCCAACGCTCCTCTTGAGACGCTCTTAGAGTTGCGCCTGATTAAGGGGATGACTCCCGACATCATCGCGAAGCTCTCGAAGGTGGTGACGGTCTATCCGCAAGAAGGTGAAAGCCGGGTGAATGTGAACACCGCCGACCCCCTCGTGCTTCAGTCACTCGATCCTCGTATTACCCAAAACATGGCTGCGGAAATTGTCCAAGCTCGTCCTTTCAAGACCATTCAAGAGTTGGATCGCGTGAGTAGTTTTGAGGACATTGGGAAGGAACTCCGTCAACGAAACCTGTACGACATCAAGAGCGACCTGTTCTTGGCCCGTATGATGGTACGAGTGAACGAAGTGATCAGGAATGCGACTGTGGTGCTCCGGCGCGACCCGAACAGTGGAACGGGCACGGTACTGTACTACCGCGTCCTCTAACCGCCTGCTCGAAGTTCTTCGAATCCCCCTGCAAACTTAACAATTCTGTAACACCACTGTCATCTCGCCTTAATCGATTGGGCCTACCCTTCAGGTCAGACAAGACAATTGATAGTCCCCAACAACAAGAAAAGGAGGTAGTCGAATGAGACGACTGTGGTTCGCGACCATCGTCTGCGTGATCGGCCTTGGGTTACTCATCCAGACCAACATTGCCCAAGCTGCACTTGAGGACATTCTCTACGAGAAAGGCCAGATTACCAAGGAAGAATGGCTCAAGGCGAAAGCCGATCAGGAAAAATCCGCAGAGCCAACAAATAACCTGACGGAATGGCAAAAGAAGGTCTCACAACTACCGATCTTATCAGACAAATTCAACATCGGATTGAATTCGCTGCAACCGCAATTCTTTTCTCAGGATGCACATGTCCCCGAAGGAAGCACCCAGAATCAATTTCTTATCCGACGGGCCGAGCTTATCACGTGGGGAAAACTGATGGACCAAATTCCGCGCTGGCACATCCTGTTTGACTTCGCAGCCCTCGGCACATTGAATTCGAATACCAAGGTCTGTACCAATGCGGCATGCACGACAACCGCCAACGTCATCTCGAGCGCAGACAATCAGATCCTCAGAGAAGCCTATATCGACATCAGACCAGTTCTCTCGTGGGCCCCTTATCTCGACATCATCAGAATTGGACAATACCGGATTCCGTTCGGGATTGAGAACGACACCTCATCGGGACTCATCGACTTCATCAGCCGCGGCTATTTCAGCTCAGGATCCGGTGGGGGTGGCTCTGTCTCGACTGGGATTGATTTCCTGCAAGAGCGCGACATTTACATCGACATAAAAAGTAAGCCGCATGAGTTTATTGAGCTGGATGCCGTTGTGATGAACGGCAATTCCATTGATTACACCAAGATCGACAACAATTCACAAAAAGACTTCTTGGGCCGTATTCGGATCAAGCCACGGAAGGATCTCTTTTTCAGTTTCTCAGCCATGGCCGGAGAGTCTGAAAATATCAATACAGCTCTGAACGGACGTGGGAAAGGCAAGTACGACCGACTCGGCTTTGACTTCCGCTACACTCCCGACTGGCTTCCAGGACTTCACCTTCAAGGTGAGTGGATCACTGGTCACGACGCCCCCAATCAAGCGAACGTAGGCGTCACCAGCGTCACGACCAATGGAATAGGCGTAATGCGCAGGACCTGGTACGCCTATGTAAAATACCGACTCGACAATCTGGGGGTGGAGTGGCTGAAAGGATGGGAACCCCTCGTTCGCTATGAAGAATTCGATCCGAGTACAACAGTTGGGAACGACCTGTTTACACGCACAACGGTCGGGGTTAACTACTACTTTGCAGAAATGCTTCCCAAAGTTCAGACAAAACTGCAATTGAACTATGAATTTCGTCACCACCAGGAAAGCACTCCCTTGATCGATCCCACATTCGATGCTGCCGCGAAGAATGCCTTCTTGATTCAATTCCAGGTTCGCTGGATGTAACGAGCAAGAGGGGCGGCAGACGGCCCGCCCCTTGCCGCTCTGTCACTTGTAATGAGCAGAATTATTGCGGGAGTTAACACCGTTGTAACATTCATGTAATGCCCTGGTAACAAACCGCGGCCATCCTTATGGATGATGAAAGGAGTTTCAATGAAAAAATCAGCTGCCAGGTCCAGTCTGTGGTGCTTCGCCCTCCTTGGGGCGCTTGCTTCCGGCCTTCCAACGGCCTATGCCGATGATGCGATTACGCTCGACCCCGCCTTGAAAGGCTACGTCAAAGTCAGCGGGGTATCCGGCAATGTCAACAGCATCGGCTCGGATACTCTCAACAATCTCATGACGCTCTGGGCTGAAGGATTTCGCAAACAATATCCCAACGTCAAAATCCAGATCGAAGGCAAGGGCTCAAGCACGGCTCCTCCAGCCTTGATCGAAGGTACGGCGCAGCTTGGGCCGATGTCCCGCGCAATGAAGAATACTGAGACGGATGCCTTCGAAAGAAAATTCAGATATAAACCCACTGCGTTCCCGGTTGCCATTGATGCGCTTGCCGTCTACGTCAACAAGGACAACCCGGTCAAAGGGCTTACGATGGCGCAAGTCGATGCGATATTTTCCAAGAGTCGACGCTGGGGCCACAATGAGAACATTCAGTTTTGGAAACAGGCTGGCTTGGATGAAGGCCTGAGCGACAGCCCCATCAGTATCTATGGACGGAACTCGGCCTCCGGCACCTATGGATTCTTCAAGGAACATGCGCTGAAGAACGGAGATTACAAGGACGAAGTTAAAGAACAGCCTGGGTCAGCCTCCGTGGTCCAAAGCGTGAGCGAAGATCAAGCCGGCATCGGCTACAGCGGCATTGGGTACCTCACATCAAACGTGCGCGCCGTTCCACTGGCCGAAAAAGCCGGCATGATGTTTAAAGAGGCCAGCCAACAAAACGCGGACAATGGGTCGTATCCGCTCTGGCGCCATCTCTACATCTATGTCAACAAGGCGCCCAATAAACCGCTGGATCCGATCGTCGGAGAATTCATCAAATTCATCTATAGTAAAGAAGGGCAGCAAGTGGTGATCAAGGATGGGTTTTTCCCACTGAAGGCCGGCACGATCGAGAAGGAACTCAAGAAACTTGACTAGCGACACCGGTCCCGCTCTGGTCCCCTCTCCCTCTGTAGGGGCGTATGGCCATACGCCCCTACAGAAGATTTCGCACCAGTCAACCAATCTGATGTGGCGCCGCATCTTTGATCGGCTTGCTCAAGCCGTCATTACGATGGGTGGGATCGCCGTCATCCTGAGCATTATCGGTATTTTTATTTTCTTGGTGAAAGAAGTGGCCCCCTTATTTTTCTCTCCACAAGGGACCCAGACCAGTCACTTTGCCGGCGCTCCTCCACCAGGAGCGCTCCCGCAATCCAGCCTGGTTGGAATGGACGAATATCAAGAGATTCTCTATCAACTCACGGCAGGATCCGACCAGCAGATCCGCTTCTTCAATGCGCGCTCCGGCGCGCCTATGACCCATGACCTTCCTTTAAATTTATCCAAGGTCCACACCACCTCCATTGCTCGAGCGGTAGGGAACGGCAATCAATTTGCCTTCGGCACGGATGATGGCCGCATCATTCCTGTGGCGCTCGAGTTTGTAGCCAGTTTCGAAGAGGGGGCACGCCACATCGTTCCAACGGTCGACCTTGGATCTCCTGTGCAATTGACTCCCGCCAAAGAGCAAATTATTCGGTTGGCCTATCAGCCAACGGAGCGAGGCACACTCGCCGTAGCCCTGACAGATCAAGGGCGCCTTTGGTACTCCGCCACACCATTCGCGACCGCCCCTGTTGCACTGACAGGTCATGGCGCTGAGCCTGTGACAGCCTTAATCTTTGACAGCCGTGGCGAAACACTTTCGATTGGAACGGCCGGCGGGAACCTCTACCACTATGATGTGCGAGAGGGCACCCAGCCGAGTTTAATCGAAACCACATCGGTGGCGCCGGCCGGCACTTCAGTCACCGTCCTGTCCTACTTGATTGGAGATCGTTCGCTGGCCATCGGTACCAGCGCCGGCGACGTCTCAGTCTGGATGCCGGCGCGTCAGGCTCAAGAAAGCTCGATGACTCGCTTTCGCCTTATACATCAGTTCGATGCGCACCCTTCTCCGGTCACCGGGATCTCTCCATCGCTTCGCGACAAAGGATTCATCACCGGCGATACGCAGGGCAATCTTTTTGTCCACTACTCCACCTCCGCACAGACTCTGTTGAAGCTACCAGGGAACCACCAGGCGATTCGCACTCTGACATTTTC
>JBGPVY010000159.1:0-6844 GCA_041491905.1 Nitrospiraceae bacterium
GGGCATGCGGCTGCCATAGCCTTGATGGAAGCCATCCTGCTCGATCCTGAATTAACACACGCGCATTACAGCTTGGGCAGCGTCCAGTACTCGCTGGGCAATCTCACAGCCGCGATCCAATCCTATCGCCGAGCCTTGGATCTGCAACCAAACTTTCCCGACGCCCGCTATCGTCTTGCGCTGGTCTTGAAGCTGACGAATCGGCATCAGGAAGCGGTGCAATTTATGGAGGCGGCGGCGATCGGCGGGGTTCCGCAGGCGCAGTACTTCATGGGGAACGCCTATCGCAACGGACAAGGCGTCGAAAGGAATCTGGCTTTGGCGATCCGCTGGTGGACCAAGGCCGTCGAGTTCGGCCAGCAACGCGCGGCGGAATCCCTTTCACAGCTTCGCCGCCAAGCGCTATCGCCTGACCAGTCTGAGCGCCGTCGAAAAGACGCAATCGAGGCCTTCAGACAGTATCGCGGCGAACTCTGGGCTGAGTACCCAGATGCCGGCAGGAATGACCCGAGCGAATCATTGGGCATCACCCTGCTCAAAGACAGCCAAGCCTCCAGCGGAGTCACGGCTCTGTTTGCCGAAGCCTTTGCACTGGGCGAGCCTGCGCACGACGAACTGGCGCGCCTGTATGAAACCGGCCTCGATACCCACCTCGCTCAATTCGATAAGCGTATCCTGACGTGTTTTGCCACCACCGCTGCGGATGGTTTCATCCCGGCAAAGAAAGCACTAGCACGCATCTACGGCAAAGGCCTCGGTGTCGCGCCAGATTTGCAGAAAGCCAAGGCGATGCTGAAGGGGCTGTCCAAGCAGGAAGTGAAAGCGGTTCTGGACGAGATTGCGGGCTAAGGAATAGTCATGCTCGATGCCTCACGCCTGTGGCGGCAGTTTCTCAGCTCCTCCTGGCTCCAAGCCGGTGCCATGGGGTTGCTCGCGACTGTCCTGTCGTTCGGTCTGTGGGCTGCAGCTTCAACCACATTCACGGCTCTGGATTGGACTGCATACGATTTCTGGTTGACCGATCGCGCACCCATCCCGGTAAGCCCGTCCCTTCTCATCGTCACACGGGATCCGGCCAGCGAAGAAGAGTTCGGCACCGGGCCATGGGACCGGGCCATCTTCGCACGCCTACTGACCAGCGCGCATGAATCCGGAGCTCTCGCGATCGGCCTCGATCATCGCCTCGACCATGCCGGCCCGGCGCAGCTCGGCGGGGCGGCGAGCGATGCCCTGCTGCTCGAAGCCATGAGCACCGCCGGTCCCATCGTCGTGGTACAGAGCCCTGACGCGACGCTTGTCTCGGACACAACGATCGCAGGCCATCTGCTGGTCACGACCCATTCCGATCACGTCGCACGAACGGTGCCTGTGACGGCAACCGATGACCGGCAATCCGTCCCAGCCTTCGGGATTGCATTGTACGAGGCATCTCAACAACAGACCTCATCGACGAAGCCGTCTCTTTCAGAAGGAGGCACGGCCTCGCTCTTGGTCAACTATGTCGGTAATGGAACAATCAACGCTTTCCCAACGGTTCCTATTTCATCCGTCTGGAACGCCATCGAGCATCACGAGCGCGATCGGCTCACCGAGTGGTTCAAGGGCAAGGTCGTCGTGTTTCTTCCAACCCCGATCGCGGGAGAAAGCTGGCTCCTGCCCACGGGACAGACGGTCACCAGCCCGGTGGTCCATCTCCACGTCTTGAATATGCTGCTGACCGACAACCGGCTTTACCAACTCGGCGCAACCAGCCGTTCTTTGATGACGCTGCTCGTAGCCTGGTTGGTCGCCTGGCTACTTCTTCAGTTCCGAGGCACGATCAGCCTGATCCTTGCCGGAACAGCCATTGCCATCTATGGAGCATTTATTCTCCTCGCGCTCGCGGCAGCCCACTTGGTGCTTCCCCTCGCCATGCCTCTGACGGCCGCCCTGTTAGTGCTCGTCGGCACGACCATTTGGAGCCACCTCACCGCTCATCAGCGGCTGATGCTCTTAGAACAGGACATGCTCCGCCTGCAACAGGAAGCCGTCGCCGTGCGCGAAGCCCTGGTCCTGCGCGAGACCCGAGCAGAAACATTGCAGGAAGACCTCGCCGTCTCACGGGCCGCCATCACGCAATCGACAGGTCAACAGGAAGAACTCACCAGATCCGCAGACGTGCTTCGCTCCCAACTCGCCGACGCCCAGGCGCAGGAAGATGAAGCGCGCCGGAAATTAGAAGGGCTTGAACATCAGCTCCACAGTCTGCGCGCGGCCTCGAGCGAGCCCCTCGCGATGGGCGATGTTGAACTCGATCGCCTCCGGAACGAATGCCGGCAGCTGGGCATCATCACCCAGGACTCCGGCCTCTTGCGCCTCTATCGGGATCTCAAGAAAGGTGCCAAGTCGCCTCTGACGGTCCTTGTGCTCGGCGAACCGGGGACCGGGAAGGAACTATTCGCCCGGGCGGTCCACCGGCTCAGTCCACGGGCCGGCAAGACCTTCATCGCCGTCAACATGGCGGCCATTTCCCCTGAGCTCTTTGAAAGCGAACTCTTCGGCCATACGAAAGGCAGCTTCACCGGCGCCACGGCCGATCGGAAGGGCTATTTCGAATTGGCCAATCATGGGACCATCTTTTTAGACGAAATCGGCGATCTGCGCTTGGACCACCAGAGCAAGCTCCTGCGGGTTTTACAGGAGAAGTCCTTCTATCGCGTCGGCGCAACGATCCCAACGACGGTGGATGTGCGTATCGTGGCCGCAACGAATCGCGACCTGCAGCGAGGGGTTTCCGAAGGCTGGTTCCGTGAAGATCTCTATTTCCGCCTGACAGGTCTGGTGTTCCGGCTTCCGCCGTTAAGAGAACGCACCGGCGACGTGCCGATCCTCGCGGATATTTTTCTCAACGAAATCGCCGATCAGATGAGCAAGCCGGTGCCGAAGCTCTCGAACGAGGCGCTTCGTGCCCTGGTGGAGCAGGAGTGGAAAGGCAACGTGCGGGAGTTTCGACATTGCCTGGAACAGGCTATCGCACTCAACGACGGCCCCCTGCTCACCAAAGAGTCATTGCGCCTCGGTAGCGCATCTGCATCGCCCGCTGGTCGAGCCAAACCATCACAGATTCTTCCAGACCCGGCCAGCGATACGGCAGTGTTGAATTGTTTGAGACAACATGGCTTTGACATGCAGGCAACGGCGAAAACGTTAGGTTGGGATCGCAGCACCGTCACGCAACGATTGAAGGGCCTCTGCTTCCAAGCGCTGGTGGAATCCAATGGTGACCAGGCCAACGCCGCACTGGCCATCGCCGGCGATCCCAGCCATCTGAGAACCGTTGAACTGAAGCTCATGGACTACCACAGCCACCTCATGTCCGTGATCGAGCCATTCGCCACAGCCGACGAAGCCCTCCTCGATTGCAAACGGCGATTCAAAAACCTCCCGGATCGGCACTTCAGCTCGGTCGAGACGCTGGTTCGACAGTATTTTCGTCAGGACAGACCCACTTCACTCGAGTTGAAGAAAGGTTCTTGACGCCTTTCCCCCTCTAGTCATGCCCGCCTTCACTGCTGCTCATGATCGACTACAAGGGAAAACCCGCTCAGTCTATGTCCACAATGCGCCATAATGTTGTTGCACCAAAATCCACTGGAGATTGATTCGGTTCATGGTTTCGCTTGAGGTCGAAAGTGCTTGCGGAGATACGCGATGATCCTCTTTTCATCGCCCGCGATGACCACGTTGCGCAAGGAATCGACCAGTGTAGGAACACCATTCTGTCCGGAAATTTTCTTCAAGCGCTGCCTTTTAGATTTGTCTTTTGATACATTCCTCAGAATGTAATCAATTCCCCATTCGGACATCTTCAACCGGGCTTGTGTGCTGTACGGACATTCTTCAAATTGATACAGCTCCAGCATTCTTCCCCTCCTCTTACATGAACTGCATCACGATCAAGAATAAACAGCGACGGATAGCCATAGCATCACAGGCCCCCTACATGCCTGCAATCACAGGCAGACGATGCCCATAGCATTGATAGGCCCTGCAGATGAGGTTCAACTTGTCTTTCGACTGAAGAGACAAGTGCAATGTTGACAGAGCTACCCGTGGCAAACATAGATCTGGGCGAGCAAGAAAAGAAACTACGACCCGGGCCTTACCCCGGGTCGCGCCATGGTTGGTTAGAACGAAAACTGTAAAATGCCTTACTGTCTGTCCTTATGGAGATCAATGACCTCCCCCGTCTCATTCACTTCAATGGTCACTTGAGCGCCGGCGGCAATATCCTTGAACATGCGGCTCTCGGGTTTGAGTTTAAAATTTTTCTCACCTCCTGACGTCGAGAGCGTCATCTGTGACTTGGCATTATCAATCGATGCAAGCGTACCGGAAATGAAGCGATGAGCCTTCTGGGACTGCCCTTTCATATGGGCATCCATGACCATGTTGCCTTCGTTGACCCAGAGCGTCATTTCGTCACCGACTTTGGGAACATCATGGCCGTGACGAACGGCCGCCGCTTCGGTCAGAGTGAGCGTGGCCCCCGTAGGTGTCTTGACGGTATAGAGACCGGACTTCATATCAATCACAACGCCCTCGACCTTTTTATGGCCGGATTTCATATGAGCGACCTCTTCGGAGTCCGCGGGATCAGATTGCGCGTCCAGAGGGAACATCAGAACGGCGGCGGGTATCACGAAGAGCGAGAAAAGTGAAAGTATCTTACGAAGCATGGTAAACCCCTCCATTGTTTGTTCGACTGTCCTCAAGTTGCCCATCTTACTGAAATCATCATGCCCGGAATGTATAAAATAGGACACCCTGAGCTCGCCCCACTTTCTTGAATAACCAAAAACGTCAAAAATGGCCTCTGAAGGTGTCCGATGGTGAAACGATAACCCGTCATGAAAGAATTAAACCGGAAGCAATCCGGCCCTGGATATCGTGAGGACACCCAGCGATAGAGCTTTTGCCCAGCATGTGCGCGCCAGAAGCGATCAAGTTTCGGTTAGATCAACTCGATAAGACGGGCAAAGTTCGGGAAACAATGCTAGGTGGGCGGGGCAGATTTCGGAAATTCTCACCAGGGAGAGGGGGTAGTTCTTAGAAATGGTTCGCCTCCTCTACTGCGAATTCCAGATCCCTCTGGAAAGCCTCGTGGGTAGGGCTGCTGAGCGACGACTCTTCATCCCAGCCGACGAAGCTCTCTTCAACTGCAAACCGCGTGATCTACCCGCTTGCGAAGGTGCACACTCATCAAATCGGTCAACAGTCATGTCTGACTCTCACTGCCAGGATCGAACGCATCATCGCGGACATCCAAGATGAGTTCATACGGAGACATCGGCGAGAAACTCGCGCGCAACGCGATGCGTTTCCCGACCATATTGTCTTGCGCGCTCCGCTCAATCAGCGTCGCGAGACGGAGAAGATCCACCAATGGGCCGCCAATCCACTGCTCAGTGATTTCCGTTTGATGAGAAGTTCCCACTTCGAGATTCATGGCCGGTCCGAACTGCGTGTATTCCGACAGCCTATCGTTCGCCGGATTGGAGGCGTACTTGCGAATCTCTGCCGCGAACTTCCGTAAGCCCTTTACCGATCCGACGATGCGCCACTCTTTCGCAGCATCGTTTCGACCGCAGAAAAATCCCAGTTCGCGCCAAGCCCGGCGCGTCGCTTCATTAGCTGCTTCACTCGGCATTACGTAACTCCTCTAACAGGATGCTGAAAAAGTCCGCCAGCTGCGTTCTCGGTTCATCAAAATCCTCAACGTACCCCTGAGGGTACGCCTCCGGTTTCGATTCGCCTGCGGCCTTGCCGGACGAACTTTTTGAGCATCCTACGGGAACGCTCTCTTCTTGTTCAAGACATGCAGGTCAATGATATCTTGGCATGCCGACAAAGTTCCCCCCCGCATAGCGGCACCTTGTTCCTTCAACGGTGAACCTCTGCTTGGTTGCTCACAAGGTGACAGTGAGAATGACTCCTCACACTTTTTCCTCTGTCCTACAACTTCGGGCTATGTTTCAAGCAACGATCGAAACATAATCCTCGCATCTTGATAAGTCCCATCGTTCTTCCGCACCGCTCCGGGGATCACACCCATTTCTTTGAAGCCAAGTTTTTCCCAGAGACGGCGCGCGACCACATTTTCAGAAAACACAAGGTTGAAGATCACGCTACGATAGCCGAGTTGCTTGGCGTAGGCCAGCATCGTGGCACCCAACAACCAACCCAGACCATTGTTGCGCCAGTCGGGGGCAACAATGAAGCCGGCGTTCGCCACCTGTCTAGCCCGCCCAGGCCAGTTCGCCTTGAGGTAGAACGCCCCAGCCATGCCCGCCGCACTGCCTCGGTCCGGCACATAGGCTGCCACCGTGCTCTTGCCGCGAAACCAATAGTGCATGAAGTCATCCTCCTCCGGGAACCGGTCATGCGGGTACGACGTCCCCTCTTCGACGATCACACGGTAGAGCCGTCGAAGCGGCTCGACATCCCGCTGATCAGCCAGCACCAATTGAACGGGCGAACCGTCCTTAAGCTTCGCATCGACAGGAAATGTCAGACTCATCTTACTGAGCCTTCGCCGTCCATGAATTCAACGTGTCTGTCCTTTTATTGATTCCGAGTTGAAGATGGTTCCTGACACCGTTTTCCGTTTGCAGTTGAGACACTGGTGCGAAGGCGTTTTTGTCGGAATTAGCCGGCTAAGGGTTGTGCTGTGCGACCTGCAAGGCGCCACTGATGATAGGAATGACGGCGCCACGTCAGTGGAGACGTCCGGCCGCCTTGTCGAGCAGGGCCTTCGCCTGGTCAATGGTGAGCGCCTTGGAAGGGCTCATAAACACGATCGAGA
>JBGPVY010000300.1:0-3224 GCA_041491905.1 Nitrospiraceae bacterium
GCGTATTCAAGAATTCACAGCAGGAATTGATGTCTTGCAGGACGAGCGACTCGTTCAGCTTGCCCATGAGCGCATCCGCAACCTCTGCGTTGGCTGTCACCATGCCACCCAGTCGCCCGTACAAGTTCGGAATGATGACGCCGTAGCCTTCGCACGCCAACCTGGCGCCGAGATCCTTGATTTGCGCGGTCAGCCCCCACGCTTCATGCAATAAAACGAGCCCGGGGTAGAGCCCTTTTTCCTGAGGCCAAAACTGAATACAGTCCACCTGCACATGTTTCGACACGCGTGTCTGGATATAGGGATCGACGGCGGCATCCGTCAGCGTGGGAATGGCGACGCCACTCGGAAAGCGAGCTGTGCCGGTGCCGATTTGATCCAAGGTAAAGGGAGCGATTGTCGATGTCATTGCGATAACCTCTTTGCCTCAACGCGTTGTGGTCACGCGGGAATTTTATTGTTCAGCATGTTTGAATTAACAGGGCAGCACCACGCAGGATGCTCAAAAAGGCCGTCCAGCAAGGCCGCAGCGAGCGAAGAGGCGAGGAGGTACAAACCGCACTTCGTGTGTGCCGTTCGCCTTGTGAATGGATCTTGGCGAACGGAAAATCCCCACCAGTGATTCCGATATCCGAGAGGCTCGACTCTATACGTTGAGTCTCTGAGCGAAGCGAGAACGCTGCTGGCGGACTTTTTCAGCATCCTGCTCTAGCAAGGAATATTCACGGCCGGGTCGCAGAGCAAAGGCGGGATCACCGGTGGGCGCATGTACCGGCCTGAGGGATCCTGGGACCCCATCGATCCCTTAATCGGCGGTCCGCCTGGCATTCCTGGGAATCCTTGTCCAGCGGAGCCAAACCTCTTCCCGGCACTTGAACTCATAGTGGAGCCAACCTCGGGAGCCGGCACCGATGTGGGCCCGACGATGGCCTGGCCGGAAACCCCGGCACTCGGCTCGGCTTGTGGAGACTGTACGACTTGATTCTGAACCGGGGCCGCGGGTGACGGCGTTTGTGCGCCACACGGATTCGAAAGAGCGCTAACGACAAGTAGAGCGGATACCACGAGATAGTGCCTCATCTCAATTGGCCGACGATTCATATGTGATGCGTCTGCGAAATACCACATTGGATCAACCAGTCTCGGACATAAGATCAACTTGGCAGGCTGAGGAAAAACTATTTTGGCACGCTAGAACTCGATGGTCCCACATGTGGCACAACAGAAGAACACTCCCGCAGGATGCTCAAAAAGACCGTCCAGCAAGGCCGCAGCGAGTGAAGGGCCGAGGCGTACCCTCTGGGGTACGTTGAGGGTCTGAACGATGCGAGAACGCTGCTGGCGGACTTTTTCAGCATCCTGTTAGAGGGATTGTAACGAGGCACAGGCAACCACGCAATGCCACTTTCCGTTATCGGTTTCTGCTATAGTATCCCCCGCGCTTTCGTCGGTACCGACCCACCGAGCAACATGCAATGGCTGTCGGTCGCCGACAAACATGCGAATGATCGCATCGAGCGGAAAGATTGTCGTCAGTAACCAGATGAGATGAGGGCTGTTCGATGGAGACCGCGCAGAGAGATGTGCTTCTTGGAACGATCACGTGGTGGGGCTTTCATGCTCTCCTCATCTGGATGGGGGCCTGGCATTTTTTGTCTAGAGATATTACCGATGGTACCCTCTTCGCGTCAGATTTGTTCGCCGGCTCTCTCATAGGAGCCACGGTGCTATCTCTTCTTCGGCTGTCGGTGGGCTGCCACCTACTTCGCATCGTTGCCCTCATAGGCATTTTTTTAGTGCTGTTTCATGTGTGGCAGGGGAAGGCTGAATGGGGCAGCCTGACTGATGTGGCCATCTGGGCATACACGTTTTATTCCTTTGGCCCATCGAGTTGGCGGCATTCCCTCTATACCCCACTAGGCGTCTTCGGGAAGCTGAATACATAGAAATGCGTGCTTCCCCTTTCTTTTTCCTTTGTTTCTCGCAATGACATTATAAGGGGATCCCTTTGTCTCCTGACGAGGGGGCTGACGGAGTCTTCGCACAGCGGTACCCGAAGTGGTCGTATCGGTATCCCGGTTGGCTGTTGCGCCGGTATGCTGCACGCACGCTCAGCGGCCCGTTGTGCCAGGACCCACCCCGTAGGACCTTGTACTTGCCGCTGAAGGGCCCGGTCGGATTCCGCTCCGGGCTGTTGCGGTAATAGTCCTCGTCGTACCAGTCCGCCGTCCATTCCGATACATTTCCGATCATATCGTGCAGACCCCAGGGATTCGGATCGAACGACCCCACCGGCGCCGAGCGCTCATAGCCGTCGTCATAGCCCACCATAATCGGCAAGTCGGGAAATTGCCGTTTGGCAGATTCATCCGCGATGTTCGCAACCCGTTGCGAGCCAGGGTTCCCGTCCCCCCACCAATAGATCGTTCGAGTGCCGGCCCGGCTGGCATATTCAAACTCCGCCTCCGTCGGCAGCCGCTTGTCCGCCCAACGGCAGTAGGCCTCCGCATCGTACCAGGAGATGGAGACGACGGGATGCTCCTCGCGATTCGACTCGAAGACCGTCTTTCCGCCCTCCGGCTTGCGCCAGTTCGCTCCGGGGATCACCTCCCACTCGCCGCCGGACGTCACAGCAGCGGCCCTGCCTTCCTTCTCGGCCGTTGTCTCGTAGCTGGTCTCACGCACAAACTTCTGAAACAACTTGTTCGTAACTTCGTACTTGTCCAAATAGAACGCATCCAGCGAGACTTGGTGCACCGGCTCCTCATCCGCGCGCCCCTCGGTGCTGCTGCCCATCATAAAGTTCCCCGCCGGAATCAGGAGCATTTTCGCGCCGTCTTTGCCGATAATCTCGTGGTCGGCCTGCTTGGGCATGTCGTTGGCCGTGGCTAAATCGAGCTGCTTCTTCTTGGCCTCTCCCTTTTGCTCGGCACATGCTGAAAGAAACAGTGCCGTGCTTAAACAACAGGGCAGAATGTATCTCCCATGTCGCAGCAATTCATAAAGGCGTTTCATGGACACTCTCCCACTTTCGTTTTAGATGGCCTCTCTCCCCTGCCGGACAAGCGCGCCATTACCAACTGTCTTATGAACCATCACCATCTAAGCACAGAGCAATTCGCTATTTCTGCTTCGCCACAATTTTATACTTGATCTGTTCATAGGTGGCTCGCGGTAGAATCTTCTTCTGCACCAACTCATCTTTCCGTTGGTACGGACGCCCC
>JBGPVY010000171.1:0-6656 GCA_041491905.1 Nitrospiraceae bacterium
CGACTCGCGATGCCTTCGCACATCTGCCCACCGTCAAGAATCTGAACCGCTTTGTCTCCTCACAGGTGATGCAGGCCCTGTCCGATCACGTCTATCCACGGGCGATTGAAGCGGCGTTGCTCCAGCTGCGTGAGCTGTTTCTTGAAGACCAGCAGCGGCTCCCGGCAGAGGACCAGCAGCGTCGGCTGCAGGAAGCCACGGTCATTCTTGGGGTCTTGCGCGAGGCCATCCGCGATCCGGCCCGGGCGTGGCACGAACCGGAGCCTGTCGCGGTGCATGAGCCTGTTATGAATGAAACTCCATTGCGGTCATGGTGGGCGCAGCCCATCCGTTTCGCGAAGGGAGTCGGCCCGAAGCGCACGGCGTTGCTTCAACGGTTCGGGATCGAGACGGTTGAGGATGCCCTGTGGACCGTGCCCTGGCGCTATGAAGATCGCTCGGTCATGACCCCGATCGGGCTACTCGTGCCGGGTGTGCAGGCCTCGATCTGCGGCACGATTATCCGAAGCGAGGCGAAGCGCGCTCGCAATCGCCGCCTCACCATCCTCGACATTGTGGTGGAGGATGCAACTGGGCGTCTCCAGGCGGTGTTCTTTAATCAGCCGTTTCTCGAGCCACTCTTCACCGTTGGGACGAGCGTCATGCTGACCGGGCGGATGGTGGCCGGCGCGCAGGGGTGGGTGGCGATGAGGATGGAGGTTGCGCAATACGAAGTCGTGGGCGCGGAATCCGAAGCGCCGCTGCACGTGGGGCGTATTGTTCCCGTGTACCACGAAACCAAGGGGTGGACCTCCCGGCAGATGCGCGTGCTTATGAAAAGCTTGCTGGATGCGCATGCCGCTGAGGCGCAGGAGGTGTTGCCGGTTCCGCTTCGTGCCCGCTATCGATTGCTGCCCATTCAACAAGCCATTCAGGACGTGCATTTCCCTCAGCCAGGGACGGATGGGGGACAGCTCGATCGAGGCCTCACGCCGGCGCATCGGCGCTTGGCGTTCGAAGAGCTGTTTGTGCTCCAACTCGCATTGGCCTCGCGGCATCGAGTCACGAAGGAAGAGGTCAAGCAGGTGTTGTTCAATTCGAAGACACCGCTCCTCGGCAAGCTGGATCGGGCGCTGCCCTTTCAGTTGACCACGGCGCAAGAGCGGGTGATTCGCGAGATTATGTCGGACATGACGTCGCGCAAACCGATGAACCGCCTGGTGCAGGGCGATGTCGGTTCCGGCAAAACTATCGTGGCGATGCAGGCGATGGTGTTGGCCTGTGGATCGGGCTACCAGGCGGCACTGATGGCGCCGACGGAAATTCTCGCCGAGCAGCACTATCGGACGATAAAGAGGCTATTGGAACCGCTCGGGCTTTCCGTGGTGCTCGTGAGCGGTGGTGGACGTGCGGCAGCGCGTAAAGCCGTTCGCGAGCAGGTGGCCTCCGGGACCGCGCAGGTCGTAATTGGGACCCATGCGGTCATCCAGCAAGGCGTCACCTTCGCGAAACTTGGACTGGCAGTGGTGGATGAGCAACATCGATTTGGCGTGCTCCAACGAAAGACGCTCATCGAGAAGGGCTATAGGCCCGATGTGCTGGTGCTGACCGCGACACCGATTCCACGCACCCTGGCTATGACGGTGTATGGGGATCTGGATGTCTCGGTGATCGACCAGATGCCGCCGGGGCGAAAGCCAGTGCGGACGTTTCTCATGAGCGACAGCCAGCGGGGGCGGGCCTATCAGATTCTACGCGATGAACTGCGGGGCGGCCGGCAGGCCTATGTGGTGTATCCGCTCGTCGAAGAATCGGAGAAGACCGATCTGCAGGCGGCCATGCAAGGCGCGGAGCAGCTGCAAGCGGACGAGTTGGCCGAGTTTCGCGTCGGGCTTGTGCACGGTCGTATGAAGTCGGAAGAGAAAGAACAGGTCATGGCATCGTATAAGAAGGGGGTGATCCAGGTACTTGTCTCCACGACGGTGGTGGAGGTCGGGGTCGATGTGCCCAATGCCACGGTCATGATGATCGAGCATGCCGAGCGGTTCGGGCTGGCGCAGTTGCACCAATTGCGCGGACGCGTCGGGCGGAGCGGACACCAGTCCTATTGTCTGCTGATGGCCTCGGGTGGGGTACTGTCTCGATCGGTGAAACCCCAAGCGGCCGGCGAACCGGCATCGGCGGCCCGGGAGCGGCTGAACGCGCTCGTGCGATCGACCGACGGGTTTGTGATCGCCGAGGAAGATCTCCGTATTCGCGGGCCCGGCGAGTTTTTTGGATTCCGGCAGTGGGGCATGCCGGAGTTTCGCGTTGCGAACCTGGTGCGGGATGCCGATATCCTCCCGCAGGCGCGGCAGGAGGCCTTTGCACTGTTGAAGCAGGACCCACAGCTGAAGGCGCCGGTGCACCGGGCCTTGCGAGAGACGATGTTGCGGCGATGGGAAACGAAGTTGGATTTGGGGTCGGTCAGTTAAGATTCGCGGGTCCTGTCGTCGAACAGCCCAACCGTCCTCGCATCCCGCCCGGTGTAGGGACCCCGCTGCGGGCGGTTGGGCTCCCAGGTCGACGCCACCCGCTCAAAAGAAATGTCCAAGCCGGAGAGGGTGGGAAGTTGGGGCCCCGCTCTTTCAGCAACGGAGGTGCATTGTCCACGCATCCCCCGCCGGGTGGAGTGGAGAGAGGGGAGAGGTAGGAGAAGATGGGACTATTGCAACGGTTGAAACATGATTTGAAGGCGGGGTTAGTGACGTTGCGTCTTGGTACGGCGCAGGTGGCGAACCGTGCGTTGGAAGAAACGGAACTGCTGCGGATCCGGCTCGAAATCCGCAAGCTCGACCAGCAATTGGACGAGCTCTATCGGGATATCGGCGAGCGAGCAGTCAGCCTGTGCGAGGCAGGCGAACCGGTTGAACGGGTCCTGTACGACGCTGAAGTCGGTCGACTCGTCAAAGAGATCCAAGAGCTCAAAGACACACGCGGGAATCTTGAATCCGAGATGACGGAGATTCAGAACGACCTATGAACGAACCGTTACGCACGATTGGAGAACTCGAACAGACGCTATTGAGCCGCAAGAAAACCGACCGAGCCGGCCTGCCAGGCTTAGAGAAAGGCCGCAAAGAAGTCATAGCCGCCGGCGCGATCATCATCCGGACGATAATGGAGACATTCGGGATGCCAAGCGTACTGGTCAGTGATCGAGGGTTGTGCGAAGGAGTACTGATCGACCTGGCGACGCGGACATGATGAGTGCGATGAGCTGGTAGGAACAAAGAATGAGCATGTATGATTGCAAGGCCGGACACTCAACTGACAGCGAAACGCAGCAGGTCAGGCTTTATGTGGCCAGCATCATAGCATCGAGGCCACTTGGGAGTGTGCCCAATGCGCCTTAATGCTCTCTCGTCCGGCATTGAGGCGCCGACCATGTGCTTCAGCGGGGTTATTCACAGTATTTTCCACCAGGCTTGTAATGTCAGTCTTGAAAGCGATGCATTACTCACCCTTGTTTCATCAGAGAAAGGCAACCTTTCCCAAGGGATCCGCTTGGGAACTCCCCCAAAGTTCACTTTTCTGAATCAGCTCCGGGTGGGACAACCGATCGCTTGCCGCGGAGGGATTCTCCGAATCAGCGCGTCCGAGCTGTCCGTTGATCTGCGAACTGCAAGCCTCTGGCACATCGATCTCAAGGGATTGCGGGTCGATCTACATCAGAGCGACACGGCTCAAGCGTGGGCGGTCGCCTGGCTGGAACTGGAGAAACATCGGCGCGGGAACGGAATATCCGCAATGATCGCAGCCATTCCTGTGCCAAGACAGAATTCCGTGACATCGCCCGGGATAAAAACACTTGTCGAAATGGCAGGTCAAACCGTTCCGGCCCTGATAGATGCGACACGCAACCTTCAGGTTGACGGCGTCATCACCGCCATCAGACCTTTGATCGGGCTGGGGCCAGGCTTAACGCCTTCTGGCGATGATTTCATCGTGGGGTATCTGGCTGGATTGTGGAGCACGGCGGGCAGTGATTCAACCCGGTTGAGGTTCATGTCATCCCTGGGTGCCTGGCTGTCTCGGGCCGCAACAGGTACCAACGCGATCAGCTGCACCTACATTAAATCCGCGGTCAACGGCAATGTCTCCGAGCCGATTGCGACTCTGGCGCAAAGCTTTGGGCAAGCGAAAAGTTTGGCCAGCGTCCGAGAAGCGACAAGGACCGCCCTGCAGGTGGGCAACACCTCAGGGACCGTTGGCGTCCAAGGGCTGTTGCTTGGCTGTATCGCCTGGCGGCGCCTTCATTAACGTATTTCAGTAATAAATGACTCAGCCCGCACTTTGTTCTTGACTTGGTTTACAATTCGGTGTTCAAGTTCGGGTTCGAAAAATAAACGGCGCGACATCTGAAGACTCGCAAGCTAATAATCTCTCTTGGGGCAGTTCGTGCAGTCATCCCATACGAGACACCATGCTGCAGGAATTGACGTTCGCCAGATAAGCCACTAAGCCACCGAGGGGGAAGTTCCCAACCGCCTGACGTTCAACGCCACGAACCGGCCAAGGCGAAGGCGGCAATGGGAAGACCGTGCACATGGCCAGGGCGACCAAAATACTCCGCAATTTTTATCGTGATTCGGTCTCGCTGATGCAACTTTCCTCCACGTTTGCCAAGTTACCCGGCGTGGAACAAGCCTCGGCAATCATGGCCTCTGTTAACAACGTCAGCCTGCTCAAGGAAGCGGGCTTGTTGACCGGGACTGTCGAAGCCTCTGCCAACGACCTGCTCATCGCGCTTCAGGGAGACGACGACGCGCTTGATGCTGCCATGGCTGCGGCCGAGTCGGCGCTGAACCAGAACCCGCCTCCAATGTCCGGAAACGGGAAGTCATCTGCCATGGCCCCCCGCAGTATAGAAATGGGGCTCGGAAACATGGTTGGCGCCAATCTGGCATTGATCTCCACTCCCGGTGAATACGCCGCGGCTGAAGCGTTCAAGGCCTTGAGTCTTGGCCTCAACGTGATGCTGTTCAGTGACAATGTCGAGTTGAAAGATGAGATTGCACTGAAACGCTACGCTCAGGCCCACGATCTCCTCGTCATGGGGCCGGATTGCGGGACCGCCATCATCAATGGCATCCCCCTCGCCTTCGCCAACGTCGTGAGGCGCGGGGATATCGGTGTGGTCGCTGCGTCTGGTACGGGTCTTCAGCAGGTCACCTGCCTGATCGATCGATGGGGCAAGGGTATCTCGCAGGCGATCGGAACCGGAGGTCATGACTTGCACAGGGATGTGGGGGGCATTTCTATGCTCCAGGGGCTGAAGGCATTGGCCACCGATCAGTCCACATCGGTCATTGTTCTGATTTCCAAGCCTCCGTCGGCCGAAGTTGCCAAACACGTTCTGGAGGTTGCCAGTGGGGCCGGAAAACCGGTGGTGGTGAATTTCCTCGGCGCGGACCCGGCGGGGATCAGGCGCCCGAATGTGTTCGCGGCTGCGACTCTTGAGGACGCAGCCGCGGCAGCAGTGGCGCTCGCCGAAGGCCGGCGGCCTGAAGAGGACAGGCCGGAGCGCCCGCCTTTTGCGATGCCCATCAAGCTGGCCCCCGGGCAACAATACCTTCGCGGGCTGTACAGTGGGGGAACGTTTTGTTACGAAGCCTCGCTTCTGCTGAAGAAAAACTTGGGGCAGGTCTATTCAAACACTCCTGTGGATCCCAAAGACCGCCTGGACGACGTCTGGACCAGCCGGGGGCATACGGTCATTGATCTGGGCGACGATCTCTTCACCCGTGGGCGTCCCCATCCCATGATCGATCACCGACTGCGCAATGAACGCATTCTCAAAGAAGCCGGAGATCCCGAGGTGGCTGTGATTCTGTTGGATGTGGTGCTCGGATATGGCTCTCATCCAGATCCGGCGAGCGAAATGGCGCCGGTGATTCAAAAGGCCAAAGCGTTGACCGACAAGGCGGGCAGACATCTGGCCGTTGTCGGCTTTGTTTGCGGCACATCATTGGACCCCCAAGATCTGTCTAAACAGGAAGCCACCCTGCGAGACGCAGGTGTAACCCTGGCCGAAAGCAATGCCCAGGCAGTCCGCTTGGCAGCTACCGTTGTGTCAGAGCCGACCAGGGTTGGGGGATTGCCATGATGCAGGCCTTGTTTCAGGAGAAACTACAGGTATTGAACGTCGGCCTGGCGTCGTTTGCCGAATCGGTCGCTCGGGCAGGCGGGACGGTGTTGCAGGTAGAATGGGCCCCTCCCGCGCAGGGTCATCAGCCCGTCTGTCGTGAATTGGCCCAGCTTGTAAATCTGCCGGCCGTCGAGGCGGCCAACCAAAAGGCCTTTGATGCATACCTCTCAGCCCAGCCGGTCCTTCGGAGTATCGGGATTGCCGGCAAGGTCCTTCCCAATATGGCGGAGCGCATGATCCTGCATGGAGGTCCTCCCATCGCCTGGGAAAACATGTGCGGTCCCATGCAGGGCGCCATCATCGGCGCCATCCTCTATGAAGGATGGGCGAAAAATACCGCTGGCGCGTCTGCCCTGGCTTCCAGTGGTGAGATTGTCTTCGAGCCCTGTCACCATCATGCCGCCGTCGGCCCGATGGCTGGCGCCATTAGCCCGTCCATGCCCGTGTGGATGGTTGTCGATGCCACCCATGGCAATCAGGCCTTCAG
>JBGPVY010000147.1:0-7154 GCA_041491905.1 Nitrospiraceae bacterium
CATCGTCCGTATTTTACGCGAAACGCAAGACGCTCTTCGTGCCCATTGGGGAAGAGGACAAGATACGGGCGGCCCTGAAAGAGCCAAAGAGAGTGATGATCCTATTGCCGGAGAGCGCACAATCGAATTTGCCGGTGGAAGCAAACGGGCTAGTCCCCATTCTCAAACGCTACGGCTACGTGCTGCTGGCCAACCAGCCGATGGTGACGATTCCAGAAGGTGCAACCCCGCCACCTGTGCCCAGCATTCTCGGCCATTGATTGAACGGTTGATCTGGTTTGTTTGGTTTATCTGGTTGGTCTGGTTCAACCAAACAGACCAGATAAACCAGACAGACCAAAGAAACCAAACTACATCGGCACGATGCCTTTCAGGGCATAGCTCGCCCCCAGCACCAACAGCATGACCGCGACGAACAGACCCTCCACCATGGCCGCCCATAACCCCACATGACCCTCCGCCATGGACTCGATCTGACCAGGGAGACCATCCCACCAATGTGCAGCACAGGCGAGCAGCACGATGGTCGTGACAAACAGAGAGCCGGTCGTCATCCCTAACCCCAGTCCCACGAGGCTACGAGCCAGCGATCCGGACAGCCAGGCCGGGCACCATGACGACTGCACCGTCCACAAGACATGGCCCACGAGTCCCGCCAGTGTGAGCAACAGGCCACCCCACAAGAGCTGTTGAAACGGCCAGGCCTCTGACGGGAGATGCACGATTGTCCAGACGAGCGCGAGCGTCGTCACAAAAAATGGCGTCATCCGACAGACGGCCATTCCAGCTGATGAACGCCATTCGCGCCAGGGATGGACCGCAATCATTCCCATGACACAGCCGAGAGCCGCTCCTCCGGCCACGTCGGTCAGATAGTGAGACCCGCGGAGGATCCGACTGGCAGCAATGGCCACTGCCGCAGCGAGAATGGGCCATCTCGCTCGTGGGAACTTTGTGGCCAGCACGGTTGCGACCGCGAACGCTGCCGCCGCATGCCCAGACGGGAACGAGTCCCATCCGCTGCCGCCGGCTGGGGAGAACTCGAGGTTGCCGGCATGCATGAACTTGGGGCGGGGGCGGCCAATGGCATGTTTCAAAATATTGGCACTCAACGCAGCAAGACCGTGCGCGATGAGACTCTGCCGGCCGGCGTCTTTCCACTGCGGATGTTTCAATCCATACCCGACCGCCAGCAGCACGAAGCTCAGGATCACCAAAGACTCCCCCTTACCGAGCCGATCACCGATATTGCTGAACTGAGCCAGCCAGGGATTGGCGAGACGGTCCATGTGGAAATCGTTGAGGGAACGGATGAACCGGGTCAGCGGCACATCCCACTCAAACAGCCCCACGAACGCGAGGGTGAGCGCACAGACGGAGAGGAGGACGGCTGCAACAGGCGTGAATCGTGAATCGTGAATCGTGAATTGCGGGAGATTCATGAGAATCGGTCTACACGTTCAACGATTAACAACGTGAGCAGGATGCTCCAAAAGGCCAGACTTCTCACACGCCCAACCCTGGCGCGCCAAGACGCGCCTTATCCCAAGCAAGGCCGCAGCAAGCGAAGAGGCGAGGCGTACGCTTCGGTACGTTGAGCCTCTGAGCGCGGCGAGAACGCCGGTGGTGGACCTTTTCAGCATCCTGCTAGGGAACCCAGTCGGCGAGAAAAACATTGAACTCTCCAGGCGTCTTGGCCTGGCGATCCGATACCCAGACCAAGCTGGTGCCATCCGGCGAGAACATGGGGAAACTGTTGAATTGTCCGTCGAACGTGAGTCGTTCGAGGCCTTGGCCAGCCTCACCGATCACGTAGAGATGAAAACTTGGCCGGCCTCCTTCGCCCTTGGTTTCAATATTCGATGAGAAAATGATCCTCTTGCCATCGGGGAAATAGAACGGCGAAAAATTCGAGGCGCCGTTCGACGTGACCGGTCGCTGGCCGCTTCCATCCGCATTCATCACGAAAATTTCAAGTTGCCCCGGCTCCACCAGCCGCTGGTTGAGCAAGTCCTTGTACTTGTCAATCTCCGCCTGATCGGTGGGATGCGACGCCCGGTAGACGATATGCTTGCTGTCCGGCGAAAAGAATGCTCCGCCATCGTAGCCGATCTCGTTCGTCAGCCGCCGGGGTTTCGAGCCATCGAGATTCATAGCATAGAGATCCAGGTCCCCATCTTTGACTGACGTCCAGACGATCGTCTTACCGTCCGGCGACACGGTCGCTTCCGCATCGTAGCCCGGCGTGGAGGTCAGCCGCTGCATCTCTTGACCATCAATGCGTACCGCATAAAGATCGTAGTCGTCCAAGGCCCAGCGGTAGGCCCCGTCCCGCTTCGGCTTCGGCGGACAGTTCGGCCCAGACGCATGGGTCGACGAGTAGAGCACGCGGCGATCGCCCGGGAAAAAGTATCCGCACGTCGTGGCGCCCGTGCCGGTGCTCACCAATCGAACGGTGTCGCTGTCCAGATCCATCACGTACATCTGATAACAACCCAGCCCGGCATCGGCCGGTTTGAGCGTGGCTGCGTATGTATCTTTCATCCAATTGTTCGTGGATTGGAAAATCAATTTGTTCCCGCTGAAGGAAAAGTAGGCTTCGGCATTCTGCCGGCCCACCGTAAGCTGGCGAATATTCCTCAGATGCCGCTCAGCCTGGTGAGCTGGAATCACCCGAACCTTCGACGCAAGGCCCTCTGCCTGCCCCGTCTGATCACACAGCAACAGAAAGACGAGTCCGATCATGCACCACTTACCGAATGGGATTGCTTGCATCGAGACGCACCTCCGTACGATCGCCCGCGAGTGGCCACTCCCCGCGGGTGACCACCGTTCCATCCTTGAACAACACGAAACTATTCCACCCGTAAAAAAAGAGCAGCCGCGCCACCTTCGCCACGGCCTGCGGCGTGGCCGCATACAGCACCGTCACTACGCTGCCTGGATGATCGACCCGGTGGCAACTAACCAGCAGGGCCAGCCCAAGCCCTTCGTGCGCCGTCCCCATCACGGTGACACCCCTGTCGTTCAGGGTCGCGCGCTCACCGCAGTGATTGGCCAGGATCGATTGAATCCCGGATCGGGATTCCGGGCCGCCCAATACTAACACCGAACCTTCCTGAGGCAACAGCCCATCTTGGGCCATGGAGGCGATCACTGTTCGCTCGCCGATCGGTTTCTGCTGCTCCTGGGCTTCGATGCGCGTAACCACGTCTCGAAACGGAGAGGGATGGCCTGGCTCATCTGTAAACGCCGTTAGCACCGATCGCCGCCGGTCGGTGACATAGTGATTGAGCACCGGCGGCAACGCCTGCCGGGCGACCCGTCGGACGGTCATGAACTCGGGATCGAGATCAATCGCGATCGGTCGAGCGGGCAAGGTTACGGATATCGTCTCACGCAGCGAACGCAGCGGCAGAGTCAGAAGATGCTCACGGTCACCTTCCATGTGAATCAGCAGCTGAAGGGGAAGCCGAAAGGGCTTGTTCGATTGGACGATCGTGGCCTCCAGCTGAAAGGTCTGTGCTGTCTCCCCCGCCACCGGACGGGCAACGGCCTCCGGCAACGACAGCACCGGCGCCCCATCCTGTTCCACCCATTGCGCGAAAAACCATCGGAGATCCAGGCGGCTCTCTTCCGCAAAGACTCGCTCAAGATCGCGCCATTCCGCATGCCTGCCACGATATTGCGCCACCAAGCTCGTAAGGGCCCGCCAAAACGTCTCCTCTCCCACCTCCTGGCGCAGGAGGTGAAACAGCATGGCGGCCTTTTGATAGCCGATAGCATTATCATGCTCATCCTGTTTCTGCGTGAATTGCGCGACCGGATAGTCCCGTTCCGGGGGCACGTGGAGATTGTAGCCCTGCACCATCAGACGGCGTTGGTCCCGCGCCTGTGCGCGATCTCCCATCAGTTCGTGCCAGTAATAATTGGCCAGGTACGTCGTCAGACCTTCCACCCAATTCCCGCGATCGGCGCGATTGAAGACCTCATTGCCGATCCACGAATGCACGATCTCGTGGCCGAGAGCGTAGGGTTGCACATAATGCCGCTTGATGACGCTGCTTCCCAGCAGGGTGAACGAGGGCATGCCGAGCCCGCTCGCAAAGAAATTCTCCACCACGGCGAACTTCTCGAACGGATAGGGACCCAGCAGGGGGATATAGGCGTCCAGGTAGCGCGCGGTGGCATCGAGATATTCCTCGGCCAGATGCGCATCGTCGGGGAATAGATAGGCCGAGAGCCGAATCCTCTGACCGGTCTTGGCCGTCCAGTCGCGAAACGTTGCGACAAATGAATTCGCCACGAGCGTGACGGCTTCGCTCGGCTGCGTCACGGCCCAATCCGTTATTACCATCTGATCGTTGCGACAGAGCCAGGCGGGGCAGGCACGTGATTCGCCGGCCTTCCCTTGGGTCACTACGGTCCACCCCGTTGGCACGGCGACCAGCAGCGCATAGGTACTGAGTGATTCCGGGATATCGGGATACCAGTGGCTCTCGCTGCTCACATAGACACCTTCCGGCCCGATATGTCCGGCAGTCTCGCTGGGCGTCACAAAACGAAGATGGCGCGGATCTCGCGGCGGATCGTTGATGACGCCATGATAGTGAACATCCAGCGTCACCAGTCCGGCAGGCACGACCTGTGAGGAAATACTGACCTCCTGGACCGACTCCGGCGTAGAACCATGCTCGAGTTCAAACGGCACATCGTGAATCAAGGATTCCGTCCCGGCCGATTCTTGCACGAGTGCAATGTGGTCGATCTGGAGCGTGGGGGCGAGGGAGAAACGAATCGAAGTCTGTGACTCAGGCACCTCAAGGGTTAGCCGGTCCTTTGCGATGAGCGCATGTTCCTCGGGGACGATCTGTACGAATAACTCGTGATGCCGAATGACGACTTGCGGCAGGACTGGGTCGGCTGCGCAGGCGATACCGAGAGCCCTGTGGCTGAGGAGCGCGACTAGAAACAGATAGGGGAAAAAGACAATCCTGCTTCCGATTGGCATCGGAAAGTTTTAGCATTCGCGACAGACGAGCACAAGCTGGATGGACGTCAGCAATTGCTCCAAGTCGATCGGTTTCCCGATGACTTCTTGCGGCCCCACGGCCCAGGCTTCATCGAGACGCTCTTCGTCATGACTCCCGGTGATGATGATCACCCCGCCGGTGTATTCGCGTTGGCGGAGTTGCCGGAGCACCTCGACACCGTCCATACCGGGCATGAACAGGTCGAGAAGGATCAGGTCGGGGGGCGATTGTTCCACCATCGAGAGGGCCTCGGAGCCGTCTTTCACACCGAGCGCCCGATAGCCGCGGAGACTGAGAAACTGAACGAGCAAGTCGCGGACCAACGGCTCATCATCGACGACGAGGATCGTTTCCCCCGTATCGGCCACGGCTGCGCTGCCTGCCACCGGCAGAGCGGGAACGGATCTAGCCGGAAGCTGCACCACCCGGTTGACGCATTCGACCAGCACATCAAGCGACAGGCCCTTTCGAATAAAATCGGTGACGCGCAACCCCCGCGCTTGATTTTCCTGCCCCTCAGTCGCTCCGCCGCCTAAAATGATCACCGCCGCATAGGGATCGTAGGCGCGGATTTCTTTGAGAACGGTCAGCCCATCCATTTCCGGCATGCGAAGATCAAGAATGGTGACGCGCGGGGCCTGCTGGCGGAAAAGGGTCAGGCCTTCGATCCCGCTCGTCGCCGACAGCACCTGATACCCATGTCGGGTGAAGACAGACTGGAGCAGCTCGCAGTTCATGCGATCGTCGTCGATAACCAGAATCTTGATCATATCTCCGTCTCACGGACCGGAATGCATGGCGCGTCACAACTAGATAATTGGCAAATTCAGCCTAACACAGGCGATGCTGCCTGAGAAGAAAATGACGGGATCTCACCGGGGATACGCAGGATAACCACGCGAGACTGGCGAGATGGGCGAGACGAGGTGGGTCAAATCTGTCCACGTCGCGCCTTTCTCGCCTATCTCGCGCTTCACACGCCACGGTCTGTGGCGCTGGCGGACTTTTTCAGTATCCTGCTAGGAGGAGGGCGGCGCCGATGTCCCGAGGAGCGCGTCCACGAAAGCGTCGCTCTGAAAATCCTGCAGATCCTCAACCGATTCCCCGACTCCGATGAGCCTCACGGGCAACTTCAGCTCCTCGGCAATCGCGACGACGATCCCTCCGCGAGCGGTGCCGTCGAGCTTCGTCAGGACCAAGCCGGTGACGCCGACCGCTTGATGGAACTGACGGGCTTGGGACAGCGCGTTCTGCCCAACCGTGGCGTCTAACACGAGGAGCACTTCGTGCGGTGCACCAGGACATTCCTGCGCGATGACTCGGGCGATCTTGCGGAGTTCGTCCATGAGATTCGATTTAGTGTGCAGCCGGCCGGCCGTATCGATCAACACTACGTCCACCTGCCGCGCTTTCGCGGCGGCAATCCCATCGAACGCTACGGCGGCTGGATCGGCTCCATGGCGGTGACGAATCACGTCGACGCCGACTCTGTCGGCCCAAACTTGCAGCTGATCGATCGCCGCCGCGCGAAATGTATCGCAAGCCACCAACAACGGCACTTTCCCTGCCTGCACGAGCCGTTGCGCGATCTTGGCAACCGTGGTCGTCTTACCTACACCGTTCACCCCCACCGCCAGGATGACGAAGGGCTTGGGACCTTTCGCGAACAGCGACTCCAACGACAACCCTTGCACGGGCGTCAACACATCGAGCAGAGTGTCCCGCAATTCCGTATGCACCCGACCGGGCTGTGAGGCATCGGTCCCTTGAAGCTGTTTCTTGAGGCGCTCGATCACGCGATCCACGACGCGGGTACCGAGATCGGAGGCAATGAGGGTCGCTTCGAATTCCTCCAGGAGGGCAGGATCCGCCACACGGCCAAGCAGCCGATCCAGGGACCCGCGGACGACACCGCGCGTTTTGGTGAGCCCGTCACTCAGTCGCTGCAGCCATCCCATAGATCTGCTCGTGATGCGTTCGATTCACTGGTAGGATGCTGAAAAAGTCCGCCAGCGCAGAGAAGCCAGCGCAGAGAAGGTTGAGGCTCAGGCTAAGGTTGAGGCTAAGATGAGAATGTCGGATCTTCACTCAACCTAAACCTCAGCCTGCTAGTTACGGCAA
>JBGPVY010000148.1:0-7138 GCA_041491905.1 Nitrospiraceae bacterium
CACTGCGAAGATCGTCACCCACTCTGATCGATGGAACGGTCACCGGCACCGGCTTGATCCCGGCCGCTGTGGCCAGTTCATACATCTTGAGGAGGTTGCGCATAATGTCTGCTGGCGCTGCGTTCCATCCAAGATCGTTCGTTCCGCCAAGAATCACCACATATGCCGGTTGGTATATCAGAACAGCCGACCGAAACCGCATCGCCATTTCACCGGTCAGTTCACCGCAGATGCCGCTCACTGACACGCGCACGGCAGACCCTGTCAATTCTTGCAGGAACCGCCCATACGGCGTCTCAGTGCCTTGAGGATTGTCGGCAGTGGGCGATTGAAACCCTGCCGTGAGGCTGTCTCCAAAACACACAATGTGGCTCGAGGCAATCGTCAATATGAGACGGATTCTACCGGCCTCGCCAGGGGGTTCACAATGCCCTCTTGTCCATGGCTGAAGGAAGGGAGAATTCCTCGGCATTTCCTCGGTGCGAGGCAGGTTAAGAGCCGCTATTTTCTTGACGATTCCGCACCTCCAGGGTACGACTAATCATCATGGACGAGCCGAAGACAGACGACGGCGCACTGCCGATTGCGCCCGCAAAAGAGCCGGCTGATCCGGAGTTGGCCTCCATCAAGCGACTCCTCATGCTCTTGGACAAGACCGCAAAGTCCAGCCGGACGTACGGGTCAGCGAACCCTGTGGCCCAGAAGTTCTTCCAAGAGTTGTTCGAGGGACTCACGGCTCACCTCGCCACCTACTCCAAATTGGCGTTTCTTATTCAACGCTCCGAGCTGTACTTCAACGGGGAAGTCGTCTACCGATCCGAGCAGGATTCGAGTAATGAAAGCGTCGCGTTCAAGCTCTATGCGGATGGTATTCGGGAACTCGCATTTCTCGAAGGTCTTGCTGCTGAAGACCTTTCCTTCTTGCTTGATTCGCTTTGGAGCAGCCTTGATTCTGAGGAAGATGATGAGGACATTGTGACTCGTTTATGGTCCAAGGACCTCTCCACCATCACCATGGTCACCGCCGAAGAAGTCGCCCAAGCCTCGACCGGTGGGGATGTCTTTGCGTTGCCTACTGCCGAATCGATGAACGCATCGGAATCGAACTTGCGGGACCTCCTGGATCGGGAGCTGGCCAAAACCAGGAAGGCGACTGGCCCCGGAGTCGATGGCAGCAGTCCCTCGGGCGACAAGCCAGCCGCACGGGCTGGCCGATTCCAGTCCGGTCAAGCGGGCTACGAGGTCTCTGACAAGGAGTTAGCCGAACTGGCGAAGGAGGTCGAGGCTGAGAGCGCCAGAGATAACATGACATACCTTTTGGATATGCTCACCGCGATCCTGGCGTCGGAAAAATCTTCTGTGATCCTGACCAAGTTGCTCGACCTCTGGGGAGACGTCCTCGACTCATTGGCGGCCCAGGGTAAATGGACCGTGTTAGACAGCGTACTGGGACTGTTACATGCCGCCGCTGAGGTCAGATCGGATCTCAGCGACGATCACAAGAAACAACTGGCGGCCCTGCTCGACAACCTTGGCCGACCTGAACGCATGAAGATGATCGAGACCTATTTGAACAAGATCCCCGACGCAACTACGGTAGGATTGCCGGCAGTTCTGCTGTCGATGACGCCGTCAGCCGTCTCTGCCTTGTGCACCCTCTTGGCAAATCTGGAGGCGCCGCCCCATCAGGCGGTCGTGGCTGAGGCCCTCGAGACACTCGCGAAGGATCAGCCTGATCACGTGCTTCGCGGTTTGTCCGACCGCCGCCCCCGCTATGTTAAGCACCTTCTCGCGATCCTTCTCAAATGGAACAATCCACGATTTGCAGACGCAGTTGAAAAGCTGGTGCGCTATCCGGACATTCAGGTACGAAAGGAAGTCGTGCGCGCGATCGGGATATTCCGTCCCAACGGGAACGGGGTGAAACTGATCGTGTTCTTGAATGATAGCGAGGAATCGGTCCGGTTTGCGGCACTCAAGTTGCTCATGACCGGTCAGTATAAGGCTCCCTATTCCACCTGGTCACCTATCGTATCCGCGGACACATTCATGGATCGAACCCTCGGTGAAAAACGCGCGGTGTTCCAAGCCATGCGCGCCACCAGTAGCGATGAAGTTATTCCGTTCTTTGAAAGTTTGATCACGGAACGGTCCTGGACCAACCGGAAGAACAAGGAGGAGCTCGCTGCCCTCGCCGCTGAGACATTGGGGAAGTTGCCCACCCCTGCCGCCCTCACCGCCCTTGAACTGGGTCAGAAAAAAGGTGTCGCCGCCGTAAGGCAAGCCTGCACCGTGGCACTCGCCCAAGCCCAACGACAACAACATCTCAAGCACGCTGCATCATAGTAAGGAGCTTTTGCCGTGAGTGAATCCAAGATCAAAGAGGTCCCGGTCGCGGAGGAACAAGCCGAACCGATCCTGACCCACGAAAAGTCTCTGTCTCAGAAGATCGGCCGTGGATCGGAGGCCAGGGACATCCTTGACCAGCAGATGGTCATGCTGGGAATTCAGCTGGTCACACAGTTGAACGTCGTGATCAAAACATCCCGCATCTATGAGCGCACCAACGCGGCACTGGATAAACCCGTCGACGCGATGCTGACCCTGATCAAGACCATGGCACATGACCAACCGGTCACACTCCGCCTGCAGAACGATTTCTTGTTTCTCGGGGACAGTCACTTGAAAGTGAATGCGCAGCAGATGGCCGTGGCTACCAGCATCATCGATACCTTGAACGCCTGGAAGATCGGCGGAATGACATTCTCGTTGACCGTGGAGTCGAAGGATCTGCGTGAGTTCGCCGCGCTCTTTGTCAGCCTTGATCCTGACAACAAAACCCTCGAAGACCTTCAGAAAGAAATCACAGCACGGGGAATCGCCGGCATTACGCTAAGAGAACAACGGCAGCTGCTAATCCGAAAAGGACCCGGAACGGCGGAGAATACGGGAGCGGACAGTACGAAAAGCGCCGATCCAAAAGTACAACGGAAAATCAACGCTAAGAACGGCTATACCAATTTGGCAGGATCAGTCGGAGCCCTGACGCAATCAGCCCGCGAGGGAGGAAGGGTCAGCTTTAAACAGGCGAGGCGGGCGATCCAAAACATCATCGATCGCATGGCGGATGATGAAAACGCGGTCCTCGGTCTCACGACCCTTCGTTGCCACGATCAGTACACACATAACCATTCGGTCAATGTGTCGTTGCTGTCCATGGCGCTGGCCAATCGCGTCGGCTACCCCAAAGTGGAACTGGCCGACCTGGGCCTCGCGGCGCTGTTCCATGACATGGGTAAATCCACCATTCCCATGGAGGTCCTGAATAAACCAGGCGAGTTCACCGATGACGACTGGGTGGCCATGCGCCATCATCCCACGGAGGGAGTTCTGGGTCTTTCGAAAATGAGAGGCCTTATGAATCTACCGGGCCGCATGGCGGCGGCCTCCTTCGAGCACCACATGAACCAGGACTTCTCCGGATATCCGAAACTTGCCGTGCCCTGGACGATCTCACTGACCGGCCGCATCCTCACGATCGCAGACTGTTACGACGCCATGACCTCCTCCCGCGTCTATCGTCGGGAACCCATGGCCCCATCGAAAGTGTTGAACATGATGCTTTCAAAGTCTGGGAAGTCGTTTGACGCGGTGCTGCTCAAGCTGTTCGTGAACTGTGTCGGCATCATCCCCATCGGCAGCCTGGTGATGCTGGAGACGAGCGAACTGGCGGTCGTGATCAAGCCGGCTACAGACAAGGCGAACACCGAACGACCGTTCGTCAGAGTCATCACAGATCCACAGGGAAACTCGGTCGATCACGGGCGCGAGGTAGACCTGACCGAGAAAGATGAGACCGGAGATTTCCGCGACAGCATTATCCGCTTGATCGACAACACCGAGTACAAGTTCGACACCAGCCGATACTTCGTCTAGCCTCCGCGCGACCCAATCTCTTGACAGGGCCTGGCCCCCCAGCTATTCTCGCAACGGTTACACTGTTTGCATTGTTTACCAACTAGGAGCGCGTGTTATGCATACAATGGGAATCCTCTTGGGGCGGAAAACCCTCCTTTTGGTCGCCATGGGCATTATGCTGCTCGCATCTCTCCCAGCTGCAGAGGCTACCGAGGCCTTCAAAATGGGTGTCGTCGATCCTCAGGCTGTTTTAGAGAAATCAAAAGCGGGCAAAAAAGCCTTGGATGGGCTCAAAGAATATATGTCCACCAGACAGAAGTTGTTGTCTGCGGATGAAGAGGAGTTGCGTAACACGGAGAAGACACTCAAGGAGCAAGCCGCGAAGTTAAGCGACACCGAGAAAAAAGAAAAAGAGACTCAGTTCCGCACAAAGGTCCAGGACTACCAGAAACGCGCGCAAGAATTTAATCAGGAGGTACAGGGGAAGCAGAAGGAATTGGTCGATGAGTACATGAAGAAAATTTCCTTGGCCACGAAAACCGTGGCCGAAAAAGGCGGGTTTGCTCTCGTCGTCGATAGGGGCAGCGAACAAACGGTCAAGATCGTGATCTACAATAAGGACACCATTGATTTAACCGACCAGGTGATCAAGGAATTCGATCGAGCCAACAGCAAGTAACCCTCCCGAGCACACACATCTGAATTCGTGATCGAACGTAGATCGGACCTCGGCCTCCCTGAGGTCCCATCAACGCTCCATCGGATAGCCCGCATCCCGCCAGCCTTTGATTCCCCCATCCACCGACACCACATTCGTATAGCCCATTTGCTGAAGCGCATCCGCGGCTAAGACCGACCGGTAGCCGCCTCCGCAATACAACAAAATGGCCTCCTCTTTATTGGGAATACGCGTTTCCACATCGCGCTCGATAATCCCTTTCCCCAGATGATGGGCGCCTTTCGCATGGTCCTTCGCAAATTCGTGGTCCTCGCGCACATCGAGAAAATGCAGCACCTCGCCCCGATCAAGCATGGCCTTAGCCTGCGCCACCGTACATTCCTTAACCCGTGCTCGTGCCGCATCCACCAACTTGAGAAAACCCGGATTATGTTTCATCCTCCCTCCCTTCCCTGTCCTGCTTCAAAACAAGGCTGTTTGTTCGACCCCCGGCCTGCGAAAGGTGGTGGGAACCGTCTCGTCGCACAGCACTGACAATCCTGCCTTGCGTCGGGAGACCTCGAATAACTGTTCGATCATGGCCCAATAGGGGCCTGCGCCACGGTGACGTTCAAAGAAAGCCCCCTTGCTGATCGCTCCACCACGCACGTCCCGAATCCGATTCGTGATCTTGGTGATTCGATCTGGAAATGCCGCCGCCATTCGCTCCATAAACACCGGCTCGACAGGGCCAGACAGACGCAGCAGCGTCGCCATCGCCTCGACCGCCCCGGCTTGTTTCGCTCGGGCCAACAGATCGGGCACGTCCTCATCGTTGAGACCAGGAATGATCGGAGACAACGAAATGCCGGTGGGAATCCCGGCGGCCGCTAAGGTCGCCATCGCCTCGAAGCGTTTCCGGCTGGAAGGCGCATGAGGTTCAACCTTGCGTGCCACCTCATCGTCTGAAAACGGTATGCTGAAATACACACGAACCGACGCCTCCTGATGCAACCGACGCAGCAGGTCCAGATCGCGCAACACCAACACTCCTTTCGTGATAATCCCGGCCGGATTCCGATACTCGGCACAGACCTCCAGGCAGGCCCGCGTCAACTCCAGCGAGGCTTCCAGCGGCTGGTAACAATCGGTGTTCCCGGAGAACAGGATCAATTCACCCTTCCACGAAGATTTCTCGAACGTCCGACGGAGCAAAGTCGCCGCCTCTCGCTTCACGATAATCTTGGACTCGAAGTCAGTCCCGGCGCCGAATCCCCAGTATTCATGAGTTGGTCTGGCATAGCAGTAGGCACAGGCGTGGAAGCAGCCGCGATACGGGTTCAGGCTCCATCGAAACGGCAAATCGGGACTCTCGTTCCGACTGAGAATGTCACGGGTCGCATCCTCAAACATCTGCAGCTGCACATGGGGAGCAGGCTCCAAGAGTTCTCGGTGCTGTGATTCAAACGGATTAGGTGGATTCATCACCGTGCGCATCGGGATATGGTCCTCGATCCACCCGCTCCTGTCAACGGGACGAAACACGCCTGCCAAGGCGGAATATCACGGCCCGATTAATTGACTAACCCCTACCCCGATGCTAAATTCCAGCCGCTTTCTCGGACCACACGACTATGTACGATCTACGCTATTTACGCGACAATTTAGACGCCATCCGGGAACAGCTTGGCCCCCGCGGCGCCGATGTCCCCTGGGATAGACTGCGCAAGCTGATCGAACAACGTCGCACTTTGACCGGCCAGGTCGAGCAACTTCGTCACGAACTGAAAAAGGGATCGGAGGAGGTCGCCAAGCTGAAACGAGAGAAACAGCCGGCGGATGCCTCCATGGCTGCCATGAAGGCCGTCGGCGGACGGATCAAGACGATTGAAGACGAACTACGGGATGTCGAAGAGACCCTGACCGATCTGAATCTCCGCATCCCGAATCTTCCACATGCCTCGGTGCCGGCAGGGAAAGATGCGCGCAGCAACACGGAAACCAGGCGGTGGGGATCCCCGCCCGCGTTGACCGCACCAGCCAAGAGCCACTGGGATCTCGGCGAAGGTCTTGGCATTCTGGATTTCGACCGTGCGGCGAAAATCTCCGGTGCACGATTCGTGGTTCTGACGGGTGCCGGCGCCCGCCTCGAACGGGCCCTCATCAATTATATGCTCGACATTCACACAACACAGCATGGCTATCGGGAGATTCTGCCGCCTCTCCTCGTCAATCGGTCGAGCATGACCGCAACCGGTCAGTTACCCAAGTTCGAAGAGGATCTCTTTCGCCTACGAGACGAAGACTATTTCTTGATTCCGACGGCAGAAGTGCCGCTGACCAATCTCCACCGTAACGAAATGCTCAACGAGAGTGCGCTGCCGATCAGGTATACGGCCTATACCCCCTGTTTTCGCCGCGAGGCAGGATCCTATGGAAAAGACACCAGAGGGCTCATTCGCCTCCATCAATTCAACAAAGTGGAGTTGGTCGCGTTTGCAAAACCTGAACAGTCGTATGAGGAACTGGAGCAGTTGACCGGCCATGCCGAAGCGATCTTGC
>JBGPVY010000135.1:0-7673 GCA_041491905.1 Nitrospiraceae bacterium
GCGAGGTCCGCTCCCTCAAAATGGGCCCGTTCGAAGGTGGATTCGTGCAGTTGTGCCCCGGTCAGGACGGCGTTGTAGAGCGCCGCTTCATCGCCGATCGCACGGAACAGATTGGCGTTCGACAATCGTGCATGTCGGAGATCGGCTCCCGCCAGGTTGCTGTCTTTCAAGACGGCTCTCGTGAGATCGGCTCCCGCGAGATTCGCTTGTGACAAATTACTTTGGTACAGATTCGCCTGGCGGAGGACGGTCCGTTCCAATCGTGCCCGTTCCAGATTGGCCCCGGCGAGTTTCGCGTGGCGCAGGTCTGCCTGGCACAGATCCGCGCGTTGATATTCCGGCTTTTCACGGTGTTCGAGCCACTGTCCATGCGATTCCACGATCGCCTGCAGCTGCTTAGGCGGAACGGGCTTCTTTCTGTACGCGCTCTCACAGCGGATGGGGGTACTGCCTGCCTGACTCGGCTCTGTTGCATGGGTGATAGCCGGTATACTGATGGTCAGCACCGCGATCAACACGCTGTGGACGGCACAGAGTCCGGCATAGGTTCTGTTCATGTGGTGTCTCCTTGATAAAGATTCTTCAGCAGGATGCTGAAAAAGTCCGCCAGCTTTGTTCTCGCGTCGCTCAGAGGCTCAACGTACCGAAGCGTACGCCTCGCCTCTTCGCTCGCTGCGGCCGCGCTGGACGGTCATTTTGAGCATCCTGCGAGCCGTTCTTGCGCCAGCACCATTCCTGAGATCACAGTGGGATTTGAGCGCAAACTGAGCTTTTCCGCAGCCTGTTAGAGGTGCGGGATTGATTATTACACACATTGGTCCACGACTCGCGCGAGATCCTGAAGCGGTTGCGAGATCCGAACGTCATAGGGGTGGTCGCACTCAAGACTCCGAAGTGAATCGGGCAACAGTGCCAACTGTGTGGCGGCCCGTTCACGCAGTTCCGTCAATTTCCGGGCAGGAACGAGGCGGCGGCCCCCAGTCATCACGGGATGCAAGAGCGGATCTCCTATGCCGGAGGCCTGTACCGTGGTCACGAGATCGTAATCACATCGTCCATCGCGGCGGTACTGCCGATAGACCTGTTTGCTGCCAGGCCAGGTGGCTTTCCCTTCCGATCGTTTCCGGCAGGGTCGGCCCGCATACTCTTGAAGTTTGTAGGCACAATCGAGCGACGGTGCATCGGCCGACGTGGTCATGGCGGTGCCGACGGCAAAACTGTCGATCGGTGCTCCGCTGGCGATCAGCCGTTGCAGCTGGTATTCGTCCAGATTGCCGCTCGCCAGGATCTGGGCTTGTGGCAAGCCCCCCTCATCCAAGATGCGCCGGACTTTTCGCGCATGGTCTGCCAGGTCGCCGCTATCTAGCCGCACACCCTTCACCATGATGCCCCGTTGTCTCAAGCTCGGAGCCAGCGCCACCACTTTGTGTGCCGCTGCCTCCGTGTCGTACGTATCGATCAAGAGGATCGCATTCTCCGGCTGCGCCAGAGCGAAATGCTCGAAGGCGGTCGTCTCGTCTTTGTGGGCCTGCACAAAGGAGTGAGCCATGGTGCCGTAGATCGGAATGTCATATTCCATGCCGGCGAGGACCGTCGCGGTTCCGGCAAAGCCGGCCAGATAGCTGGCTCGCGCGGCGAGCAGGCCGGCCTCCGCGCCGTGCGCCCGACGCAATCCAAAATCGATGAGCGGTTTCCCTCCAGCGGCCAAGACCGATCGCGCCGCTTTCGAAGCGATGAGCGTCTGAAAATTGAGTAGATTCATGATCCTGGTTTCGATGAGCTGCGCTTGGGGGAGGGGAGCGGTCACGCGAAGGATCGGCTCATTCGGAAAAAAAACCGTTCCTTCCTGCATGGCGTGCACGTCGCCGGAGAATCGCAGGGTTTCCAGATAGTCCAGGCACGAGCGACTGAACCGTCCTGTCTGTTTGAGCCATTCCAGTTCAGCCGGGCTGACGTGCAGCTGTTCCAAGAAGTCCAGGACTTGCTCCAGGCCTGCGGCCATCAAGAAGTCACGTTGGGCCGGTAACCTCCTAACGAAAAACTCAAAGACAGCGGTATCCATCATTCCTTGCTCGACGTAGGCCTGCACCATGGTGAGTTGATAGAGGTCGGTCAGGAGGACCGTGGAGCTGGGATTCATGCAACAAGGCCTTCCAGACGGGTCGGGATCGCTCCCAATCGAATCATGGCCTCTTCCGCCTTGCGTCCATCCTCCCAGGCCACATTGACGGCCCAGATTGCATCGGTCAACAAGCAGACGTGGTAGCCGAGCACCCGCGCGTCTCTGACCGTGTTGAGGACGCAATAGTCCGTTGCGAGCCCGCCGATGAAGAGTCGCCCGATGCCCGCAGCCTGCAAGAGCTCGTGCAGGGGTGTATCTTGGAATGCCGAATAGGCTTCCTTGTCCTGCAGGGTCGCCTTATGAATGATGGTGGCCGTCTCCGGGATGGGGAACGAGAGGGGCGGCAGAGCGCCGGTCGACCCGGCCACGCAATGGATTGGCCAGGGCCCGCCCTGCTCGCGAAAGGAACAATGGTTGGGGGGATGCCAGTCTCGCGACAAGAAAATCGGCAGGCCGTGGGATTGGAAACGATCGATGTACCCGCGCAGGACCGGGAGGATCTCGTCGCCTCCCTTCACCCCTAAGGCTCCGCTGGGGAGAAAGTCGTTCTGGACATCGGCGATCAGCAAGGCATCGCCGACATACAGTTGTTCCATCATTGTGCTCATAACGTTGCGACGGTCATAGCAGCAAGACGATGTCGGAAGAGCGCGCTAACAGTCTGCGGAAAAACTATATCGGCACGCAAGAGCTTCGATGGTCCGCCTGTCTGCGTGCGGACCCGCACGCAGGGACGCGGGCAGGCACGTGTGGCACAACGGGAGAGCTTCCCTGCGGGATGCTCAAAAAGGCCGTCCAGCAAGGCCGCAGCAAGTGAAGGCCCGGAGGCGTACCCTCTGGGGTACGTTGAGGGTCTGAACGATGCGAGAACGCCGCTGGCGGACTTTTTCAGCATCCTGCTAACGCCCCTGCTGGGCTAACAGACGAATATAGGCCACCACATCCTGCATTTCCCCGTCCGTCAGCTGGCCTCGCCACGAATGCATGGGGCTGAAGACGACACCATGTTCAATGGTCCGTAACAGTTCTTCGTCGGATTTCAGAAAGGACGCAAAGCGGTGAAAATTCGCCGGTGCCACCTTGAGATCCTTCGCGTCCGGTCCATCTCCCCAGCCTCCGACACCATGGCAGGCCTGGCAATGGCGCTGATAGACGTCTTTGCCGCGTGTGGTATCGGCCGGATATTCTTGCGCGTGGAGGAGAGGAGCGAACAGAAGGCCGATGAGTCCCATGCTCAGGGTGACTCTGAGTGCCGACATTACGCTCCGAGAGATGACACGCATCAAGGCCTCCTAGCTCTTCTTGGTCGTGTGAGCAACAAACGACGAATAGAGTTGCTGCAGCTTGGTGCTGCCGCATTTCGGGCATGTCACGGTGTTCGATTCATGTTGCTTCAGGGTCAAGACCACCAACGATTCCTTCCCGCAGTCCAGACATTTATAGTCGTACATGGGCATGAAGTACCTCCTCCCAGCAGGATGCTGAAAAAGTCCGCCAGCGGCGTTCTCGCCGCGCTCAGAGGCTCAAAGTACCGAAGCGTACGCCTCGCCTCTTCGCTTGCTGCGGCCTTGCTGGACGGCCTTTTTGAGCATCCTGCGCGCGGTTCTCCTGTTGTCCGAGATGTGCGGGCCATTGAATTTCCACTGTGCACAATAGTTTCCCGTAGCCTGCTAGACTTCTGTGATGATGCGTCTGTCCGGCTTCGTTTCGCCCTCGCTCCATTCGGCGGCTGGCGACAGCATGGAAACGGGGATCTTGAATTTGTCGACGGTCATCGTGACTCCTACTAGGCTGTTGAAAAAGTCCGCCAGCTTCGTTCTCGCGTCGCTCAGAGGCTCCACGTACAGGACGGAGTACGCGTCGCCTCTTCGCTCGCTGCGGCCTTGCTGGGCGGCCTTTTTGAACAGCCTACTGGTTCTGCTAGGACTGTCTGTACCTTACCCCAGCCCCATGTTTCCCAAGCTCCAAAATAGTTTTCAATACCCTGCTAGGGGACGATGGCGGATGGACGATGGACCGTCGACGCCTGAGGGCCTTTCTCGCCCTCTTCAATGTTGAATGCTACGTCAGTGCCGTCACTCAATTCATCGAACGTGAGACCCTGCAGCGCGTGCTTGTGAAAGTACACCTCGCCGCCGCCTTCCTTGAGGATGAATCCATATCCCTCCTTCGGGAACAGTTTGCAGATCACACCTCGAAATGGAGGGATCGGGGACGTGCGCACCTCGGTTCGACCCCGCTTCTCACGGTGCTTGCGGAGTTCAATGGCCATGGCGTCGAAGGCAGTTCTGATAGCCTCTTCGAACGTCTTGTCTTCCTTGCGGGACGTCATGGTATGGCGACCAGGGAGCGTGACGACGATGAGCGCCTCGGCGACGTTGGCCAGCTTTTTGTGGTGGAGATTTTTCGTCAGGGTGACTCGCCCATGAACCAGATCCTCGTGCCTCCGTTGGAGGTCTGCCATGCGGGACTCAATCTCACTTTTCCAGCGGGGAGTCATCCCGACATTTCGACTTTCAATTTCCAGCTCCATGGCTGCCCCCTGTTGTTCATTAGGTCTGTTCGGTCTGTCTGTCTGGTTTGTTTGGTCTGTCTGGTTTTTGTTGGTTGAACGAAACTAACCAGATGAACCAAATCAACCAAATAAACAAAACAAACCAGATAGACCAGACCAGTCTGCTGATGGTTGATATCAGCAAGCGATGTGCCCGCCTCGAACGGAGATTTGGGGTGAGAGGCTAACGGTTAGGGGGCTGATATTTCTTGCTCTTACCCTTTGCCGCGCGCCTCCCGCCTAACTGAAGTGGCGCATTTTTCCTCAGTGGCGCTCTTGGCAGTGGAGCTCTATGCGCCAGTCCACCATGAGGCGAATGGTTGAATAGGTCTCCTGCTGGGCTCCGTCGCGTGCCTGAACCTCACCTTATGTGATGGAACACGAATTGCGTACCTTCAATACGATGCCCACGCTCAAGAAACAGTCCCTGGAACGATACCTTCGCGACCGGTTCGGCCCAAAGGCAACCTTGCTGACCTATGGGGTCATCGGAAAAGAAAGTTCGCAGGGCACCTACAAACAGTATGGGTATGGTTCACCCGTCAAATTGACCTTTCAAATCGGGCGCACAGTCCGGTCGGCGGTGTTAGAGACGATGAGTCCGGGGCCGTTCGGTCATGAGCATCCTGCGGACCGGGCCCAGGCGATCCTCTGGGATTATGACTCTTATGGCCGGCTGCCGCGCCACGTGAAGGCTCTCGATGTCGGGGCCTTTACAGACGACCGGCAGCTGATCTCGGTGGCCCAGGCGTGCGAATTTTTCGTCCTGACCCAGTGGACGGAGGGAGCCAGCTATCATCTCGATCTGGAACGATTGGCCAAAGGCGGAATGCTCCGGAAACAGGATAGAGAGCGGACGATAGCCCTGGCTCGCTATCTGGCGGAGATCCATGCCAGAAAACGGCGCGATCCCGCCCTCTATCGGCGTCGGCTTCGGGAGTTGATCGGCCACGGCGAGTGTATTATGGGGCTGACCGACAGTTATCCGGATCGCTACGAGTTCATCTCGGCGGATCTCTTGCGCGGGATCGAAGAAGCCTGCAACCGGTGGCGCTGGCGTTTGCGCGGGGAGACCCAGCGTCTGTCGCAAGTCCATGGAGATTTTCACCCCTGGAACGTCCTGTTCCGGAAAGGAACGGATTTTTCAGTGCTCGATCGGTCACGCGGGGAGTGGGGGGAACCGGCAGACGACGTGACCTCGATGACGATCAATTACCTGTTTTTCTCACTCTGTCGCTGGGGCACCTTGAAGGGGCCGTTGGAGGTGATGTTCCGACTCTTTTGGGACACCTATGTGGAGGCAAGCCACGATCATGCGGTCACAGAGTCGGCCGCCCCCTTCTTTGCGTTTCGAGGGTTAGTCATAGCGAGTCCTGTG
Source organism: Nitrospiraceae bacterium (assembly GCA_041491905.1). Taxonomy (GTDB): domain Bacteria; phylum Nitrospirota; class Nitrospiria; order Nitrospirales; family Nitrospiraceae; genus Palsa-1315. The sequence goes on from JBGPVY010000135.1 coordinate 6,055, forward strand.
TGGTACCCCAAACTGCCGATCGAGGTGCGCCGGACCATCTTCCGATTTATCGAGCATGTGCTGGATGAACCGCGCTTCGATCCGTCGCGGGTGAACGAGTATTGTCGGGAGTGAGGGCAGTGAGTGATGAGTGATCTGTGATCGGTGATGAGTGAATACGATGAAAGAGCCATCCATTCCTGATCACCTATCACCCATCACTCATCATGGTTTGGCCTTCGCCATTTGGATCACCGGCCTGCCGGCATCGGGCAAGAGTACGATTGTCTCTGCCCTGAAGCCCAAGCTCGAAGGGTTCGGTTTGACGGTCGAGGTGTTGGAGTCCGATGAGGTCAGGCGGGTCATCACGCCGATACCGACCTACTCAGAAGCGGAGCGGGATCTCTTCTACCGTTCGTTGGCATTCATCGGACAGAAGCTCGTGGCGCATGGTGTGACCGTGGTCTTCGATGCGACGGCAAGCCGCCGGGTCTATCGGGACTTTGCGAGGTCCGTGATCCCTCGCTTCATTGAGATTGCCGTGGAATGTCCCCTCACGACCTGCATGGAGCGAGACCGGAAAGGGACCTATCGAAAGGGCCAGCGGGGCGAATCTCTTACTGTTCCGGGACTCCAATCGCCCTACGAAGCGCCGATCAACCCGGATCTCCGAATCGACACTACCACCACTCCCTCAGGTGACGCGGCACGCCAGATCTTGGACCTGGTCAAAGCGAAATTCTTTTAGCAGCATGCTGAAAAATGGGCGTGGTAGCTGGGACGATCCCCTTGCTCGCGCAACGCGCGGCCTCAGAAGACCCTCGTTGGACGCGCGCAGTTGGGATCATCCCAGCCACCCCTTAATAAAATGATAGTTCGCTGCTGCCTTGCTTTGGAGAAGGCGCGTCTCGGCGCGCCAGGGTTGGGCAGGTGAGAAGTCCGGCCTTTTTGAGCATCCTGCGAGGTGTTCTCCTGTTACCCTAGACTTGCGGGCCGAGAGGACGATAAGCGCGCAGACGCCAGACAGCTTCATCCGGTAAGCGCGGAAGAGAGCGGCGATGCGGCGGAGGTTTTCGCGGAACCTCTCGCACTCATCATGAGAATCCTTTCTCGCCCTGCTCGGGACAGTCTATGAAGCTGAGTGTCTCACCCCTGTTGACTCGGAAGGCCTTGTGAATTTATTCTGCGAATGTATACTACCCTGCGGAACTTTTCATTATGATGACCTTTATGTCACTTGACCAGCGAGATTTTACACCAGCCGCCTGGCTCCGCAATCCACATTTCATGACAGTGCTCCCAGGCCGTTGGCCTCGCCGAGCGCTCCTTGCCGGAGTACCGACCGAATCGAGGCTCTTCACCACAGAGCCTCGCACCCAGTTACTCGGCTTCTGCCACTGGCAACCAAACCGCACAGCATGCCAAACCGTGGTACTCGTGCACGGCCTGGAAGGCTGCAGCGAGTCTCACTATATGCGCGGCATCGCCGCGAAAGCCTATCGCGCGGGATGCAATGTCATTCGGATGAACCAACGGACCTGTGGCGGGAACGAGCACCTGACGCCGACGCTCTACAACAGCGGCTTGAGTCAGGACTATCGAGCTGTCGTCCAAGAATTGGCGCGCGTGGATGGACTCAA
>JBGPVY010000264.1:0-3876 GCA_041491905.1 Nitrospiraceae bacterium
GCCCCACAAACTGCACGGCCTGAGCAACCGCAGCCGCGACCACCAGCCCCATCGGATCGGCATTCCCCACGTCCTCGGATGCAAAAATAACCAAACGCCGCGCGATAAATTTCGGGTCCTCCCCCCCTTCCAACATACGGGCGAGCCAGTAGAGGGCGCCATCCGGATCGGAATCTCGCAGGCTCTTGATGTAGGCAGAGATGGCGTTGTAATGCTCTTCACCGGATTTGTCGTACCGGATTGATTTCTTTATCAGCGCAGCTTCCAGCGCCGCTCCATCGATCAGGCGCGTGCCGTCAGGCCCTGCCGGTTGCTGTGTGACCACAAAATCCAACGCCGTCAGGAGCGCCCTCGCATCGCCGTTACCATACGCAATCAGTCGTTGCCTGGCATCGGGTGACAGGCGGGCATTCCACTTTCCTAACCCGATCGCAGGGTCCGCGAGCGCCCGGTCCAGAATATGCCCCAGTGCCTCATCTGAAAGGGGCTTCAGCACAATGACCAAGGAACGAGACAGGAGCGGTGAGATCACTTCAAATGAGGGATTTTCCGTTGTCGCGCCGACCAAGATGACCGTCCCCCGCTCGACATGAGGCAGAAAGGCATCCTGCTGCGCCTTGTTGAACCGATGAATCTCGTCGACGAAAAGAATGGTCCGTTGACCGTTGATCGCCTGACGTTGCTCGGCTGTCTTGATGATGGCCCGCAGCTCGGGAACACCCCCTGTGACCGCCGAGAAAGGCACAAACTGCGCTTTGGTATGGCGCGCGATGAGATGCGCCAGCGTGGTCTTGCCCGAGCCTGGCGGGCCCCAAAAGATGACGGAGGAGAGTTGATCCGCCTGGATCGCCCGCCGCAACGGCCGATCCGGCGCAGTGATCTCCTCTTGTCCGACAAAGTCCGCAAACTCTCGAGGCCGCAGACGTTCGGCCAACGGAGCCTCAACGGATGTCTCTCCCTCGGGAGTACCAAATAAATCGGAAGTCTGATCGCGCGAAGCAGTCATCATTTAAGTCCTCAAGAATGGAGTGAATTGTATACGCCGAGCTATATGATCGCAAACGGCCCCTTGACCTGGGAGTCTATCCGCCATCGTACGGTGAAGGGGTCATTGCTGGAGAATGGCGAAAAAGCCCATCCATCACACCCGCCCAGCCCCGGCGGCTACTTCACCCGCCCGCCCTGAGTTTGCCAAGACGGCCTCTTCGCCCAAGGACGCGCCTTGTCCCACGCAAGGCCGTAGCGAGCGAAAGTCGGAGACGATTTTTTGGGGAAATTGATGACCGGAATGGCTGGGATGATGAAGTAGCAGCAGGGTGTTCAAAACGGTTTTTCAGCGCGGCCGCAGCGAGCGCAGAGGCGACGCGTACGCTGCTCAGTACGTGGAGCCTCTAAGCGACGCGAGAACAAAGCCTGGGGAGAGGCGCGTCTCGGCGCGCCGGGGCTGGGCGGTTGAGAAGAACGGCGTTTTCAACACCCTGCCTAGTCGGAGTCGCCTACGCTGCCTCGGTGGATGAGCTTGAGAAACTCCAGCCTGGTTTGCGGCTGACTGCGGAAGGCGCCTAACATGGAGCTGCTGACCGCGACGGTGTTCTGCTTTTCAACGCCCCGCATCATCATGCAGAGGTGTCGCGCTTCGACGACCACGCCTACGCCGCGCGCGTTGAGCTTCGATTTCAGGGTTTCAGCGATCTGGACGGTCAGCCGTTCTTGGACTTGCAGCCGGCGCGCAAAGACATCCACGATGCGCGGAATCTTGCTGAGCCCCACCACCTTCTTATTGGGCAAATAGCCCACATGGACTCTGCCGTAGAACGGCAGCAGGTGATGTTCACAGAGGCTAAAAAAGTCGATGTCTTTCACAATCACCATCTCGTCGTACTCGATCGGAAAGAGGGCACCGTTCAAGAGCTGATCAATGTCGCGGTGGTACCCCTGAGTCATGAAAGCGAAGGCCTTGGCCACTCGCTCGGGAGTCTTGAGGAGCCCGTTCCGGCCGGGCTTTTCACCGATGGCCAGCAGCATCTCTGTGACCAGGGATTGCAGTGCATCCAGACCCGCCAGTCTGCCATTCCCGCTAACGTTTTCGACCTGCTGCTGATCCCGCCGCCCGATTCCCTGCTTAGCCATGCCGCCCCTCTCTGAGCACCGGGGCCTGGCTCATCGACCCCGCATACTCGAAGTAGTTGTCACGTGTTTCAATCAGCCCGACCTTTTCCAGTTGCCCGGCGGGGAGGCACTTCACTAACAGATCCCAGATCAGCAGCACCAGATTTTCTCCCGTCGTGGTGCGATCGGCAAACTCAGGATCTTGATTGATATCGTGATGGTCGAATCGTGTGACTACCTGGTCGGCCACAGTCCGATCCAGCCGATCAAGGTTAACGCCTCCCCCGGTCGTGGTCGCAACCGTGCTCTTCACGGTCACCAGCACGACATAGTTATGGCCGTGCCCATTGGGATTATTGCACTTCCCAAATGCAGCCAGATTTTCTTCGGGAGACAGATGATCCGTATGCAGCCGGTGCGCCGCGCAAAATCGATATCGCCTCGTGACGCTCGCCTGTGCCATCGTGGGTTCAGCTCACATCCAGCCCAAAAATAGAACAGCCAGGACCGGCCGCTGTATTCGGACAATCCTGGCTTCTCCTGTCACTCATTCAACTGACCAGCTTGCGCCACTCCAGCGCAAATTCCTTAGACGCTGAAGGAGCTGCCGCAGCCACACGTGGTCTTCGCTTGTGGACTCTTAATCGAGAACCCGGACCCTTGGAGACTGTCCACGTAATCAACTTCGGCTCCCTGAAGGAGCGGAGTGCTCTGCGAATCCATGATGATCTTGACTTCACCCTTTTCAATCACGGTGTCGTCGTCGGCCATCTTCGACTCGAAGGCCATCCCGTATGTATACCCGTGGCACCCGCCGCCCTTGACATAGACCCGCAGGCCGACGATATCCTTCTCTTCCACCATTAATTCCTTGATCTTCTGTTCTGCAACCGCCGTAATCGTAACCATCGTGATCCTCCTCCTGTGACCAGGCCGTCCTTCGAAGACCTGCCTGGAATAAACTAGTGTAACATCTCTTTACTGAATTTCAATACCCTGCGACTCCGACTGCGGCATTGTGGGCGCAACCCACTTGCCCTCCGGCACCCGAACTACCACGTCTCCGAGCACTTTGGCCTGGCATCCAAGACGATGCCACGGCTCACTGAGGGCTTCCCGATCGAGAAGATCTTGCTCCTCAAAGTCGATCTCCGACAGGTTCTCGGCACCGATCTGCACTTCGACTCGACAGGTGGTGCAGGAGGCGTTCCCGCCACAATCGTGGTTCAACACAAACCCGAGAATCTTCGACGCCTCCAACAACGACGTATTGACCTCAACCTCTCCGCTCTTGCCCTCAGGATGGAGAAACGTCACGCGCGGCATCGCGAATCCCCCTCAATGCACCGCGGCACCGGCCGCCACCGGCTGATAGGGACAGCGCTGCAATCGGATATGTTCCTCAAACTCGTGACGGAACAATTTCATGCTGCTCTGAACCAACACTGCGGCCCCGGTTACCAGCGTGCAATAGCCCGTCCCCTTCACAAATCCACAGACCTGGAGGAGACTTTCCATGTCTTTCTCCGTCCCCTCTCCCTCCTCAATCTTGGTCATGAGCGCGGCGAGATTGATGGTCCCCATTCGACAGGGTGGGCACTGCCCGCAACTCTCGGCCTTGAAGAAATTGGAGAACTTGAGCGTCAGCGCCACCATGCACGTCGCATCATCGACCACGATCACGCCGGCCGACCCAAGCCCCGTGCCGGCTTTCTTCAACGAATCGAAATCCATCGTCAGGTCGAGCTGATCGGCGGTGACCATCGA
>JBGPVY010000192.1:0-6111 GCA_041491905.1 Nitrospiraceae bacterium
GCTTCTTTTTCTTGCTCTCCGCGGATATTGTAACGGTCTATGTGAGAATAGTCATGAGCACAATCATAACGTATCACAGGTTGCCAGACGCCACCCACTTTCACCTCAAGCTGGACCACAAAATCCACCACCTTGCCTTTTTCGGTCTTGTGAAAGTGCCTTTTGCGCGCATGCTCTCCTAACGCTCTGGTGTAGGTCTTTTCGCCCACCGTGTGCCTCTATCCCTCTAAATGACCGGCTTGAGCTTTGGGCGAGGGGCAGGACTGTCTCGAACTGCGCGCATCAAGCGACCACTGTTTCATCGTGGGGGCTCTGCGAGCACGTGAGACAGCCTGCCCCGTCATCCGCTCCCGTCTTTTGTCTTTTTTCAATCTGGCCCGTCGTGACTTGACGGGTGGCGCTGACCCGGGAGCCTGTCAGCCCGCAGAGGCATTTCTTTTTTTCTCCCCCTTCCCGTGGCCGGTGCTATTTCCCAAACCAACGGGGCACCAGCACCTGTCCGGCGATTTGCACGGAGGCTCGGGGCACCGCACTTGCCGAACGGATGCGGTCTGCGTAGCGGACGGCGAGCACTGTTCGACGCTGCGTTCATGCGAAGCATCGAATGCAGCAAGTTGCGCAGCCGAGCAGACGCGAGGCCTAGTGCGGTCGAGCCGGAGTGCCTGAGCCGGCAGGTGCTGGTGCCCCGACTCTCCCTTACACCGGCCACTTTTCTTCCTTCCACGCCATCTCCCAGAACATCCACTCATACCGCGAGCTGATGACGAACGATTCTTCCATCCGCCGCCTTTCTTCCTTGCCCGCTGTCTTGGCCCACTGGTCCACTTTCCTGCGCATCCAGCGCTGCACCTCGGCGAATTCGGGAGATGCGTAGAGCATGAGCCAGTCCCGATAAGGATGATTCTTCTTCGGCGGGCCATGTTTCAAGAGATGCTGACCGACGACGCAGTAGATCCAGGCGCAGGGGAGGGCGGCGACGATGATCTCCGCTGCCGAGCCTGTATGGGCGACGGTGAGCATGTGCCGCGTATAGGCGTAATTCGTCGGCGCCATGGGCACGGACGACATCTGTTTGGCGCTCATCCTCCACCGTGACCCGTACCCTTCGTGGAGGCTGCGTTCGACGACAATGGTTTCTTCGGAGAGTTTCGTCAGACGCAGGGCCGATTCTGAATCCGGCGCTCTCAGCGCTCCGGCGGAAAACACACGGGCGAGGTCGCCGAGAAATCTTGCGTCTTGCAGGATGTAATACTTGAATTTGCGTTCCGGCAAGGTCCCTTTGCCCAACGCCACGACGAACGGATGAGTCAGTTGGGCATCCCAGATGGGTTTGGCGAGTTGCCTCAAGTGATTTGTAAAGGACATGTGAGCTCTTTCTATATAGAACGTCGTTCGTGAAGCGTGAGCGAGACAGACGAGACGTGCGCGACAAGCGCGATTCGCGGAGATGAAACTGACCAGTCCCGCCTCTCTCGCAAGTCTCGCGAGTTCCGCGCAAATAGGAGAGACGTTTCACGTTTCACGTTTCACGTCCGTAGTCGGCTGGGGCCAGGGCCTCGGCAAACGATTGAGGCCGTCGAGAGCGGCGACTTTATAACATTCCGCCAGGGTCGGGTAGTTGAAGACGGTGTCGATGAAGTAATCGATCTTTCCCCGGTAAGCCATGACGGCTTGGCCTATGTGAATGAGCTCCGTGGCCCCTTCTCCAATGGCATGGACACCCAGGAGCACGCGGGTGTAGCGATGAAACAGTAGTTTCACCATGCCGGTTTCATCGCCGATGAGTTGTCCGCGGGCAATTTCCCGATAGTGTGCGATGCCCACCGCGTAGGGAGTCTCTGTCTTGGCCAGATCTTCCTCATTCCACCCCACCATGGAGATTTCCGGAATGGCATAGATGCCGTAGGGCAGGAGGTCCGTGTCGGTGTGGTCGGGGTGGCCAAAGGCATGGCAGGCGGCATGGCGTCCTTGCTGCATGGATGTGGAGGCCAAGGCGGGAAAGCCGATGACGTCGCCGGCGGCGTAGATATGGGGGACTGATGTTTGGAAATGGCCGTTTACGGGCACGCGACCTCGCGCATCCGGCGTGATACCAACGGACTCCAGGTTCAAGTCCTTTGTAGCGCCGATGCGGCCGATGGCATACATGAGCGTCGTGGTGGTGATCGGCGGTCGGTGCGTCAGCGAGACCGTGACCTGTCCATCGGACTCTTTCCGGATCGCGACCACTTCTTCTTCATGGTAGAGCGTGACGCCGATGTCTGTCATCTGCTGTTGCAGGGCGCCGATGATCTGGGCGTCGACAAATTCCAGCAAACGCGGTCGCTTGTCGATCAGAATGACCGGCACGCCCATCGTGGCTAAGATCGACGCGTACTCTGTGCCGATCACGCCGCCGCCGACAATGACCATCGATGTCGGAATGTGTTTGAGCGTGAGGAAGCCGTCGGTATCGATGATAGTGTCGTCGTCGAAGGGAATCTCGTCCGGCCGAGAGGGTTTGGTCCCGACGGCGATGATGATCACGTGCGCATGATGTTCAGTCGACGTGCCGGCCTGTTGAATGACGAGCCGGTGAGGATCGACGAAGCGAGCCTCTCCGAAGATCAGATCGATGCCGTTGCGCGCCATCTGGTTCTGCACGATCTCAATTTCGTTCTTGATGATGTGGTTAGCGCGAAAGGCGAGATCTTCGATCGTGATCGTAGTTTTCAGGCGATATTCGGCTCCGTACAGGGTGCGTTGGCGGAACCCCGAGAGATACAGGACCGCTTCGCGGAGGGATTTGCTGGGGATGGTGCCGGTGTTGGTGCAGACGCCGCCGACGACTTCTTTGCGCTCGATGATGCCGACTTTCTTGCCGAGCTTGGCTGCTTGGACCGCAGCCTTCTGGCCGGCGGGCCCGGTCCCTATGACGAGAAGATCGTATTGAGCCATCAGGTTTCCTGCCTATAAAGGCTGAGGCTGAGGTTAAGGTTGAGCAGTCGCGGGGAACTTGGCCTCAACCTCGACCTCAGCCTTTCTTTGCCCTAGCTTGCAGTGATCAATGACTTGGCCACGGCGAAGGCCTCATCCAAGTCCGGCAGTTGGGTCAGTTCAGGAGTGATTTGCAGATACCGCACGGTGTCGTGGGCGTCGACGACCATGACGGTACGCGCCAAGATGTGGGGGTCTTTGAGGAAGAGTCCGTAGGCCTTCCCGAATTCGGCGTCCCGATAGTCTGAGAGGAAGGTGACGTTGGCGATATGGGCTTCTCCCGCGAAGCGTTTCTGTGCAAAGGGGGTGTCGACGCTCACGGTTACCAGTTCGACCATCTTGTCGAGGCCCTTATTCTTCTCGCTCAGATAGTGGGTCTGCTGTTCGCACACTGGGGTGTCGAGCGACGGCACAACGCTGATGATCCGGACCTTGCCCTTGCCCTTTGTGTCGGTAATGGCGATCATCGACAGGTCCGCCTGTGTCAGATTTGCCTCCCGCAGAAGGTCGCCGACCTTAATGCCGTTTCCCGAGAGGGCCAGGGGGCTTCCCTTGTAGAGGACCGTATGGCCTTCACCAGCCATGGTGCTGCCGCCAGCGATAGAGAGGTTCTTGTAGAGAAAACTGGTGCCGCTGGAGCTGCCGGTGCTTCCACATCCGGCCAACCCGATCGCCATGCAGAGTGTGGCCCAGATGATCATTCGATGTGCTGCCCTCATAATGCCCTCCTTGGTGAAGTAATAGTGGCCATTCTATCAAGAATACGGTGGCTTGTGCTTGTGTCGGTAGCAGGATACGGAAAAACTATTTTGGTACGCGAGAACTTCGATGGTTCGCACGTCTGGGACAAGTCCGGTCTGTCTGGTCCATCTGGTTAGTCTCATGCAACCAAACAAACGAGACAAACCAAACAAACCAAATAACGGTCTTCTTACGCTGGTGGGCTGTTTCCGCATCCTGTTAGGGTTGAATAAAGGTGATGAGTTCCTGGTTAACCAGGTCTGGTCGTTCCCACTGCGGGATGTGTCCTGCCTTGGGGATTCGGATGAATCGTGACCCCTTGATGCTCTGGTGGAGTTCTTCGCCCACGGCGATTGGGAACACCCGATCTTCTTCCCCCCAGATCACCAGCGTCGGGTGGGTGATCTCACCGACGCGCGCGGCAAATCCGGACTCCCATAGCGGAAGGTTTTCTCTGACGGTCATAATGGGTTTGATGAGTCCGGGGCGTTGACGGTTGCGATTGGATCGCTCGATGACGGCCGGTGTGAGGAGTGCCGGGTCATGCACGATTTCTCTTAAGACGGACTCGATCATCAGTCCGCCGAACAGTATGTTGCCGAATGAGACGAGCCAGGACGGCGCACTGGTTTCTAAGGCTCGCCTGACTGACGGACTGGTAAGTTTCTCTATGACGTGTTGTGGCAGCCCGTCGATAAGGACGAGCTTGGCGACGCGTGTGGGGTGTGCCAGCGCCATGCCGATGGCCAAGCCGGCGCCCATGGAATTGCCGACTAACGTGGCCTGCGGGATCTTCACGGCGTCCATGAATCCGACAAAGAAGTCCAACATCTGATCTGGCCGGTAGTCGATCTCAGGTTTATCGGACAGCCCGGCGCCGGGCAAATCGAGCGTGAGGATGCGGAAGTGCTGCGACAGCGCGTGCTGCTGCTGTTCCCATTGCCACATCGATCCCCCGAAGCCGTGGATCAGGATGACCGGTGGGCCTTCGCCCACATCCAGATAGGCGATCCGCTGGTCGTGGACGAGGACGGTTTGAATGGACATGCGCTCAATGGCGTCGAATTGCGCCGGAATCGACGATGGAGACGAGCAGGCGGTCATGATGTGACACAACACACTAACAATAAGCAGCGCAACGTGCGGCTGTCTGCATGCGCGACCGGGGGCACGCGGATCTATCGGACTACTCCAGTTGGATAACTGTTTCATCCGTCTTCACGTTGTCGCCTTCGGCGACCAGGATGGCGGTGACTTTCCCGTCGATCGGCGCCGGGACCTGGCTTTCCATCTTCATGGCTTCGATGATCAGGAGGGGGGCACCGGCTTTGACCACGGCATCGATCGCGACGAGCACTTTGACGACGCGGCCCGGCATCGGGGGGGCTACGTCTCCTGGCTTGGATGGCCTGGGCCGTTTGGGTTTGGCACCGGTACCAGCGTCGGGCGCTTCCGGCACGCCGGCCAGGATCTCCTGGATCGGCTCCAACGAGACTTCTTCGAGTTTGTCGTTGACCCGGATGTAATAGGGTTTGCGGCCGTCGACCTTCCGCCCGGAACCGGACACCTTCACATGGTAGGTCTCGCCGTGGACCGTGACGTTGAATTCGGCGGGGGCCAAATGGAGTTCGGTGGCCACAGCCGGTCCACTGGGCAAGAAGCTTTCGAGGGGCTCCAGCATCAGGTCCCCCTTCTCGCGCGCCTCAAAAAAGTCTCGCGCGATGGTGGGGAACAGAGTGAACGAGAGCTGATCTTCCACCGTGGTGGCCGAGGCGGGCAGATCTTTTCTGGTGGCCTCGAGTTCAGGCTCCAATCGATCGGCGGGCCGCGTCTTGATCGGCTGGTCGTCCCCGATCGCCCGGGCCATGATGTCGTGATCAAGGGGCCCCGGCGCCCGCCCGTAGAGTCCGAGAAAGTAGTTCTTGGTTTCCGTGGTGATGACTTTGTACCGTTCGCCTGTCAGGACGTTGAGCGTGGCTTGGGTGCCCACGATCTGACTGGTCGGGGTCACGAGCGGGGGATAGCCCATTTCCTTTCGAACGCGCGGCACTTCATCCAGGACTTCTTTGATCCGATCGAGCGCATTCTGTTCGGTCAGTTGCGCGGCGAGATTCGAGAGCATGCCGCCGGGAATCTGCGAGGTAAGGATCTCGGCATCGACCCCGGTGAACTCGCTTTCGAACTGCCGGTACTTTCGGCGAACGGTGCGGAAGTGTTCGGTGATCGGGAGGAACGACGCGAGATCCAGCCCTGTGTCGTACGGGGTGTTGCGCAACGAGGCCACCAGCGTTTCCGTAGACGGATGCGAGGTGCCACCGGCCAACGGCGAGATGGACGTATCCAGCATGTCGAGACCGCCCAGGATCGCCATGAGGGAGGTCATCGAGGCCATCC
>JBGPVY010000187.1:0-6253 GCA_041491905.1 Nitrospiraceae bacterium
AACGGACTCGCCGTCGGGTTTCTTCAAGTCCGAGACGGCGATGAGATCATGCTGATGGCCGCTCACGGCAAGGTGCTTCGGTGTAAGGTGGATGAATTCCGTGAGATCGGCCGTAACACCCAGGGGGTTCGGATTCTCGATCTCGAGGGCGCGGGCGACCGGGTTGTGGCCGTCGCGCGTTTGGCGGAAAGTGCCGAGGTGCTCCCCGAGGAAGGCGGCGGGTAACGGATACGCGCAACATCATACGCCTTCTTCGTTAACCCTAACCCGCATTATTCATGAGCGCTTCTGCTGCAATTGCCGATGTCTGCCTCAAGCGAGACGGGCGAGACTGGCGGGAAAAGCGCGACAGGCAGGGACAGGGCTCACACGTCACGCAAGTTGCGCTCCTCGCGCTTGTCGCGCGCCGCTCTGCCATTTCGAAACGAACCGTCATGAATAATGCGGGCTAGGCCTTCCATGCACGAGCAGGATTCTTCTCCAACGCCCCTTCCCGGATCCAAGCTGAAGAAGCAGAAGAAGCCGCTGGATACTGTCGTCAAGCTGGCTCTCGGCGTACTCATCGGGTCCTTCACCCTGATCTGGGGCGGGATGTATCTTAGCCGTCCCGATCGATCGATCCCTCCCTATACTATCGGCTCTCAAGTCGGCCACATCGTCGCGGCGCATGTGCCTTCGGACACGACCGACCAGGGGATTGAAACCTTGCTGAAGCGTTTTCGCAAGGTCGGTCGCCAGACGCACCATTTTGCCTCGATGAAGATTCAACCTACGACGCCGGGCGATCCGGGCGGCTGGTACAGGCGGATCGTGGTGTATGTGTTCGATGACGACGGGTGGGCGGAGCCCGAAATGCTAAAGAAATATGTGGCCGGAGACGCGTCGGTGGTCAAAAATTTTGAGAAGGCGATGCGGGGGTACTATCGGCTGCAGGATCAGGAAGAAGAAGGAGGCATGGGCCCCATGCCTAAGGCCGACGAGGTCTCCGATGCCACGCGCATTCTGTTCAAGGGACGCGTGACGGACCCCATCCCGGCGGAGTTGGAGCCTGAGGATATCTCGATATCACCTCTGTAAACCGCAAGCGGAGATCCGGATCTTGTATCGCTGAGACATGGGATGACGCCTCAGCCAGTGCGACCTCTGAGACAGTGAAGTCGCCATCAATGGCGGGTGTCGTGGCAGAAGCCATTGCACGTGAGGGGATCTCGCCTACTCGCAACACGATGTCGGCGACGAGTTCCCCGCTGGCTACCGTGTTGAGTTTGTTAAGGAGTGTCGGCTTGAGGAACGTGAGCTGGTGTAGCCAGACACTGTTGTGGACCAGGAGATAGAGTTTCTTGTAACGAATCTGGTCAGGCCAGGTATTCGATGCGATGGGTTCTCCGACGATGGAGACCCAGTCCCGACGCAAGCGGTTTTCGAGCAACTTGGATTCGAGCCCCAGGCGACGTGCCAACCCTTCGAGGACGCTGGAGACAGAATCGATGGAACCAAATCCACGCATGGCGGCATCATAGCAAAAACCAGTTGGAAAGTCTGAAAGTCATCAAGCCAAAGGTCTCCGAAGACCTGAAAACTTTTGGACTTGACGACTTTGAGACTCCCGGGGCGAGGCGGCCCGATGGTGCAGCAAAGAAAAGAGAAGAACGAAAAAGCCGTCGCTACCAACCGCAAGGCCTACCACGACTATTTCATTGAAGAGAAGTTCGAGGCGGGTATCATGCTCCAGGGTACGGAGGTCAAATCCCTGCGAGAGGGGCGCGTGAACCTACAAGATAGTTACGCCAGCGTAAAGGGCGGCGAGATCTTTCTCCACCATTGCCACATCAATCCCTACAGCCACGGCAACATCATGAATCACGATCCCATAAGGACACGGAAGCTGCTGCTCCATCGTAAAGAGATCAACAAACTCATGGGCAATACGCAACAGAAGGGGCTCACGCTCATCCCGCTCCGCATCTATTTCTCTAAGCGGGGCCTTGCCAAGGTCGAACTCGGGTTGGCCAAAGGCAAGAAGCAGCATGACCGTCGGGAATCCATCAAGACACGCGAAGCCAGCCGTGAAGTGGAACGGGCGATGAAAGAGAGAAAGTGAGCAACAAGGCAGCCTAGGATCGCCCTGTGCTCCCGGAGCGCGCGCCCTCGGAAGGGCCTCACTCGCCGTGCGCAGCTGGCAATCCTAGGCTGCCTCGCTGCAAGAGTGGTGGAGTGGAATCTGTCGCTCGCACGATCGGAATGTGCTCGCTCGATGCGTGCAGTGAAGGACAGTATGGTTGCATACGGGTAAGAAGGGCAAAGGGTGATCATTGTCCGAAGCTTTTCGCAATACGGCAACATCGTGTCTCCGCTTCGACTCGCGATGGCAGATTGACAAAGACGTCTAGACGTCATATTCTCTCTCCGTGTACAAACCGTCGGCTCAAACTAAGCGCCGTCCCGGTGAAGTGAGGGACGCAATCCTTTCCGTTCTTACGGCCAGGCCTGCCGGTGCTCCTCTTCACACGATTGAACAACACGTGGCCGACCTCATCGGCCACGCGGCGCGATCCAGTGTACGATCCTACCTACGACTGAACACACCATCGACATTCAAGCGCACCGCCCGTGGTCATTACGGATTAAAAATGACCACGAGAGTGCGGGCTAGCAAGGCTGCTGAATCTCGCCTTGACTATTGGCGAAGTTTCACTTTCGGCAAAGCTCTCGTACTTGAAGCCGACTGCTTGAACTGGTTGCGAGAGCAGGGACCCAATACCGTTCATGCTGTTGTCACCGATCCTCCTTACGGACTGTTCGAATACTCCTCCGAGCAACAGCAAAAGTTAAGGAATGGCAAGGGGGGCGTATGGCGTATACCTCCATCCTATGACGGAGTTCAGCGAGCCCCGCTTCCCAGGTTCACGGTACTATCCCCGCAAGACCTTCGCGCTCTTGAATTATTCTTTCTCGAATGGGCAAAGGCGCTCATTCCTGTTTTGGTTCCGGGGGCGAACGTCGTCGTTGCGACAAACCCGTTGCTTTCTTACTTGGTCTCAGGTGCACTTGCGAAAGCTGGTCTAGAAAGGCGGGGGGAAATCGTTCGCCTTGTCATGACCATGCGAGGGGGAGATAGACCGAAAGCGGCTCACGACGAATTTCCAGATATCAGCGTAATGCCGCGCTCCATGTGGGAACCTTGGCTGCTCTTCCGTAAGCCCCTAGAAGGAAGAGTACAGGATAATTTACGCAAGTGGGGAACGGGAGGCTTTCGAAGACCCTCTTTGGAGAAACCCTTCGGAGATGTGATTCCGTCGGCACCTACGCATAAATCCGAAAGGGCCCTGGCACCACATCCAAGCTTGAAGCCCCAACAGTTCATGCGCACGTTAGTTCGTGGCGTCCTTCCGCTTGGGCAGGGAGTGGTGCTCGACCCATTCTGTGGAACAGGGTCGACGCTTGCTGCGGCTGAATCGGTGGGGTATGAGAGTATCGGGATTGAAAAAGACCCGCATTACTTTGAAATGGCGAAAAAGGCCCTGCCCAGGTTAGCCGTATTCAAGAACGGCAGTAATCATCTATTGAGCTTGTAAACCCAACTCTTCCTCAGCTTCTCTATGCCGCGCTTATGCAACGTGGCTGTACGGGTACCTAGTTCCCCCCGCTGATTCTTTCTAAAGTCGTCCTTCGTGACATGTCCAAGATAGATCTCCGTAACCGTCATGGGCGCTCTATCCTTAGCAGGCTCCGTAGAGTTATCCACGTCATAGACAAACACGCACATCCATTGATCGCGTGCGCCGTGAGTGTCTACGGCACCACCAGCCTTCCGAGTTGCCTTGATTTCTACACCTTCCGATCCCGCCTTAACCTTGTTGTCCGGGTATATCCCGTTCACAACGAGATCTGGGTGACCGTTGTGGTAAAGGTTGACGGTCAGGCTCCTGGAATGTTTTGCCAGGCTTGCTGTGAGCATGTCCGACAAAACACCGGACATGATTGCTGGCCGTAGCATATCGTCAAGTCGTTGAAGCCCTCGTTCGATAAGGCCAAGGTTCACGTCGTAGAAAAAATCGTAGACGTCCTGCATTGCCATTTCGAAATCCTTCAAGCGGAGTTCAAAAGGCAATTTGGCACTCCTATTAAAGCATTTGGTATTAACTTCGTTTTGTACTAGAGACATGTTTTTCCGTGGCGGAGTCGCGTTTGGTGATTCGTCGATACTAAAGATGTCGGCACATCATAAGGGCTTCGGTCTAGTGTCGCAACCCCTAGTCGCGGTCTGTCACATACTCTAACTAGACGATGTTAAACAAGAAAAGTCTTCTCGCCTCTCAGCGAGAAGTTTCCCTCTTGACTTAGTTCTAGCTAGAACTATTATATTATGGTCACCGCGAGTAACGTGTGGTTGCAGATTCTCACGATGCAATGAATATCATATTTGCGCAGGTGTGATATGAAAGCGTTCTTCCAAACTGATGATACGTGGACTGGCCTGATCTTGCGGCTCACTCTGGGGCTGGTGATGTTCCCGCATGGAGCCCAGAAGTTGTTGGGGTGGTATGGCGGGTTCGGATTCTCCGGGACCATGGGATTCTTCACAGAGACGATGCACCTCCCCTGGCTGATTGCGTTCCTTGTCATCATCGGAGAGTCCTTTGGGAGCGTCGCCCTGCTGCTGGGGCTCCTGACACGATTCACGGCGGCGAGTCTGGCAGTCATCATGCTGGGGGCTGTCACCATGGTCCATCTTCCCCACGGATTTTTCATGAACTGGTTTGGGAAGCAGGCGGGCGAAGGGTACGAGTATCATCTGCTCGTTATCGGAATCAGCCTCGCGCTCCTTGTCACTGGCGCGGGGAAGTGGTCGGTTGATAAGGTGATTGCGGAGCGGGTGCGCGTGTGATTCGCAAACGATGAATTTTACGGAACAGAACATGGCCATGACACACACACTTCGATTGGTCTCGAATGATAAGGGAGTGAGGGCCAGAGATGTCCCGCGTCATTCGGTGGCGACCGATGACGACCTGTTGGATGCCTATTCGCAGGCGGTGATTACCGCCTCTGGAGAGGTCAGTCCGGCGGTTGTAAACATTGAGGTTCGTCATCGATCGGGGAGGTCGGCCGGGGATGTGAGGACTCCCCAGGGTGTCACCGGCAGCGGCTCCGGCTTCATTTTTACGCCGGACGGCTTTGCTCTCACGAACAGCCACGTCGTGCAAAGCGCGGAGCAGATCGATGTCACACTGTCGGATGGTCGTCGGCACTCCGCCCATCTCATTGGTGAAGATCCCGATACGGATCTGGCTGTGATTCGGGTCGAGGCGCCGCTGCTCAACCACACAGAGCTTGGTGACTCGCACAGGATCCGCGTGGGGCAACTGGCCATCGCCGTCGGCAATCCCTATGGATTCCAATGCACGGTTACAGCCGGAGTGATCAGCGCGCTCGGGCGCTCATTGCGTTCGACGTCCGGCCGGTTGATCGACAATGTCATTCAGACGGATGCGGCGTTGAATCCGGGCAACTCGGGCGGGCCGCTCGTCAACTCGCGCGGCGAAGTCATCGGCGTCAACACAGCCATTATCCGATCGGCCCAAGGCATCTGCTTCGCCATCGGCATCAATACGGCGAAGTTCATCGCGGGCCGGCTGATCAAGGATGGGAAAATCCGTCGCGGCTTCCTCGGGATCTCAGGCCAGAACGTGGAGCTGCCGCGGCGAGTCGTCCGTTTTCATGACCTGGATACTGAGAGCGGGATTCTCGTCGTGGCGGTCGAGCCCGGCAGTCCCGCGCAGCGAGCGAGTCTCGCAGAAGGCGATGTGATCATCGGTTACGGCGATCAAACCGTCCAGGACATCGATGATCTGCACCGGTTGTTGGTCGAGGAAAAGGTCGGTATCTCGATGGCCTTGACGTTTCTTCGACGAGGCGAGAAGAGGACGATTTCGGTGATCGCAGAGGAATCACGAGATCAGGAGCGGAGGAGCGCCCCACAATAAATAGGGCGAACACGAACCCCAATGCCAAGTAGCCGAGGCTGCGCTTGGCGAGAGGCGGAGAAAGGGAGGCTCACAATGAGAGACACGATGTCGGCAACCAACGTGGAGAAGACGGTTCAGGTGAAGGTCTATCAACCGGGGTCTCAGCACGTCGTCGGTGACGGGTTTCACGTGCGGAATCTGTTTCCAAGCAACGATCTGGATCGTGAGTTGAGCCCATTTATCATGTTGGACTACGCGGGCCCCACGTTCTATCCGGCGACGGA
>JBGPVY010000223.1:0-5018 GCA_041491905.1 Nitrospiraceae bacterium
GCCGACGTCGGGTTTGACCGGGGAAAGGTCCTCAACCTCAAGTCGGTGGTCGACCAAGCCGTAGCCAATTCCCCCACCGTCGAACACATCGTGGTGCTGCGACGGCAGACTCCGGGTGTGAGCTTATCCGCGCCGAAGGAAATCGATTGGCACGACTGGCTGAAGGACGAGAAGGCGGTCTGCGCGGCCGAGCATCTGGATGCAGAACATCCGCTGTACATCCTCTATACGTCCGGCACCACCGGCAAACCCAAAGGCGTGGTCCATGTCCACGGCGGCTACATGGTCGGGACCTACATCACCACGAAATACGTCTTCGATCTCAAAGAAGACGATGTGTACTTCTGTGTCGCCGACCCGGGCTGGGTCACCGGCCACAGTTATATTGTGTATGGTCCCCTCCTCAACGGCGCCACGATCCTCACAGCTGAAGGCAAACCGGACTATCCAAACCCGGGCCGCTGGTGGGATTTAATCGAACGCTACGGCGTCTCGATTTTCTATACGACCCCCACCGCCATTCGCCTGCTCATGCGCTACGGAGAAGACTGGCCCAAGAAATACGATCTCTCCACCCTCCGCATCCTGGGTAGCGTGGGCGAACCGATCAATCCGGAAGCCTGGGAATGGTTCCATCGCGCAGCCGGTGGGGACAAACCGATCATGGACACCTGGTGGCAGACCGAAACAGGGTCCATCCTGATTACACCTCTGCCGACAGTCCCCTTGAAACCAGGCTCCGCTACCAGGCCCTTCCTCGGCATCGAAGCCGATGTCGTGGACAGCGAAGGCAAGAGCCTCCCCGCCAACGCCGGCGGCCTTGCCGTCATCAAAAAGCCCTGGCCTTCGATGATGCGAACCATCTACAAAGATCCGGAACGCTACAAGACCTATTGGAACACGATCCCGAACTGCTACACCGCCGGCGACATCTGTCACAAAGATGAAGACGGCTACATGTGGTTCATGGGCCGTGCCGATGACGTGATCAAAGTAGCCGGAAACCGGCTCGGCACCGCCGAAGTGGAAAGCGCGCTGGTCAGTCACCACGCCGTGGCGGAAGCTGCGGTGATCGGCAAACCACACAAGCTCGTCGGCGAGTCCATCAAGGCCTTCATCATTTTGAAACAGGGGGAAGTGGAAAGCCCGGCACTGATCCAGTCGATCAAGGATCAAGTGCTAAAGGAGTTGGGCAAAATCGCTGTACCGTCCGAAATCGACATCGTGCCCTCACTCCCAAAAACCCGGTCCGGCAAAATCATGCGGCGGGTACTCAAAGCGAAAGAACTCGGACAAGACCTTGGCGATATCTCGACGATCGAAGATTGATTCAACCGGCTTCAAGACCGGTGACCAATGAGACGTCTGTGCGCTCTGCAAAGAAATCGGAGGCCGGTCATGTATACAGCAACAGGTCCCAGAATCACGGTCGCAATCGGAATGCTGGCAATCTGCCTGGCAGCGATCAACCCGACCGTCACCTGGGCCGCTGAACCAGTCAAGCAGGAGAAGAAGGTGAAAAAGCCGGCCAAAGTACGTACAAGCGCGCCCGCCCCCAAAACGACCGCTCTAAAAGCGACCGCTCCGAAATTCGCCACGGCAGAGACTGCGGGAAATGCTCCATCCTGTTTCGGTGAAGCACCAATGCTCGACAAGCTCACGCCAGACGAAGGAAAAGCCGGAGACAGAGTTACCATCACCGGAACCAACTTCGGCGAGGCAACCTGTTTACGGGGCGTCTCCTTCGGCCCGGGTCATCCAGCTCAGTTTCAACAGACCAACGACAGTATCACAACAACCGTGCCAAGCGGCGGAAAGAAGGGCCTGGTCCTCCTCACCCTCACCACCGCCTCGGGAGAAAACTCAAAACCATTCCTTATAAAATAACAATAGGAGTGGAACAGCCAGACCATCCTTCTTGCTCGCAGAACGCGCACGATGAAACTGTGCTCGTCCGATGCGCGCAGTGAAGGACAGTCTGGCTGTTCCCCTTAGGGCAATGTGGGAGAATCGGAAGGGCCTCTCTCGAGGGCCGCACGTAGACCAAAATGGGTGCCCTTCCAAGAGAGGAAAAGTAAGCGGCCGTGGAAGAGCCTCCTATTAGGGCTCGTCGGACATGAAGCGTAAGCCAGGCGAACCGATCTATCTGAAGCGTCACATGCTGGGCCTCGCCCTAGCCGTGGTCTCCCCCATTCTGCTGCCCCTCCTGTACCACCGCTATATAGCACCACTGAGCTTTGACATTCTATTCGCCGCTGGCCTGATCATCGCTCTGATCGGAAGCATCGTGCTCTATTTCACCTACCGGGCCTCGGCTCAGAACGAACCGTAATACCTGACGCCGGACCTGTCTCACATCATCTATTCCTGCTATTCCCGCCATCCGCTCGGCGTTCTCTATCCACGCAGTACCTTCTCTCAGATCGTTCGTCTTAGCCCACGGCTTCCCCGCTCACCGGCATCGGATCAGGGAGTGATGGTCGTCGACTGTCGTCCGGATCGCAATCTCTCCGTGGCCACCGGTCAACCAGTCGGTAATGGTCTCCCCGTCGAGGAAGACTTCGCAGGTGATCGCAATTTAGTGCATTGCAAAATGCAAGTGACTGGGTTACAATATATTCCGCGTCCCAGCATTCCCTGCATAGGCCGGAGGTACGTACTAACAAACGACCTTCAACAATAGAATGACAGAATGAAATTTGAACGATCAGAATGCCCGATCACCAATGTCCTGGATATCCTGGGAGATAAGTGGACACTGTTAGTAATTCGAGATCTCGTATTGGGCAAAAGGCGTTATCAGGAATTCATGTCTTCTCCGGAAAAAATGGCCTCAAACATCCTTGCGGACAGACTGAAAAGATTAGAGGCTGGCGGCCTTGTTACCCGACGGACGTACCAGGGAAATCCCGCGCGCTACGAGTACCTCCTGACAAAGAAGGGAAAGGGACTAGAGCCGGTGTTGGAGGCGATCATCCTATGGGGGCAGAAGCATTACCCCGGCACGAAGCGATTCCCTCGCGTCGAGCACCGCTAAGGGCCTATTCACATTGCTCTTCGCCTGGTAAACGACATGACAAATAGCACAGGGGTGTCCTGGTAAGAATAGGAGGACTCACAGATGGATCATTAGCCTCTAGAGAATCGACATGAAATGTTCGGATATCGAGGAGACTGTGGATCTCCAGACAAATCCAAAACAAATAGTGCCCAACCAATGAGGAGGGATGAGATATGCCATTGTGGAAAGTTTATCATCCTGTCGGAGCGTTCACCGCCGAAGACAAAAAGAAGCTGGCCAAGCAGGTCACGGAGGTGTATGCGAGCATCCCAATCCCTAAGTTCTATGTGGTGTTCATTTTTGAGGAGGTAGCCAAGGACTTCTGCTTTGTCGGTGGCGAACCGCATAACAAATTTGTCCGGTTCAAAATCGACCAAATTGCCAGGACGCTACCTGGTCCAGTCATCAGAGAATGGTGGACCAGGACACTTGATGAAGTCATTGCTCCCTTCGTAAAGGACAGGGGGTATGACTGGGAGATTTCCATTGACGAGACACCTTTCGATCTTTGGTCTCTGCAAGGGGAACTTGCTCCGCCTTTTGAATCTGTGGCTGAGAAGCGGTGGGTGAAGGAAAATAAGGCGAGTTCCTATACCTTAGCGGAAAAGCTTCCCGTCAATCTCATCCTCGCTCCCGGAATAGCGGACCATTAGGTTCCGGCTTAGCCGGCCGTGAGCGTTTGCGGAGAGTCGTACCCAAGAGAGATGACGGCCAACATGGCAACGTCATCTCTCTTGGGACAAATTCCTACCCGTTCAGCTAAGTATCCTCGCCGGCCCGTTGTATGAGCGTGATCCGAAACTGTCGCGCCACGATGCGCGAGACTCACATTGCCCGCCGACAAGGCCGCAGCCCGCGAAGAGGCAATGTGTAGCTAGGCGCTCTCCGTACTCGGCTTCTGATGTATCCAGGTGAGAGGAGTAGTCGCGTCGGCAAGGTCGGCCTGCCCAAATCCCAGAATCAAGTGCACGTCCTGTAACCGCAATTCCCAGAGCGAGAAATCCCCGAAGCCAAACATCATGGCCGATTGGGGAAAGCGAGCCAGATAGCGCTCCTTCACTGCCGCATAGCCCGATGCACTAGCATTCAATGGCACCGCCTCACCCTGAAGATTCATCCGCCGCAGGGCCAAGGGGTTCTTCCCAGGCCGATCCGGCTCAGAAACAAACAGCCCCACGCGAGGGTCGCGCAACAGATGTTCGCTGTGCAACGCCAAACGGCTCACATGAATGTAGGCGCGCGTCCAGTGTTCGCCAAAGACATAGGGCACATGCGACCCAAACGGCCGCCCGTTTCTGAGCGTCAGCAGAACCCCCGTCCGGACCTCCTCGGCCAGATTGGCCCAAGCAGCCTGAACCTCCTCATTCGACAAAGCCGCAGACATCGCCATAGAGACACTCTCCCTCCGAATCATCATACCCCGTTTCGCCAGTCCCACGCATCTCACCAGTCACGCTCCCATGAGTCCGTCACGAGCATCCACACATCGGGCCCGCCCTCTACGCCTCCTGCATCCGCACGAACTGGCGTGCGTCGATCAGGTCCTTTCTGGTACAGAGCTGCTTCTCAAGCAACAGATGCTCCAGCGCCGCAATCCGGGCCGTCATCTCCGGCAGTACAATATCAACCTGCTCGCGCAGGTCCCGCAGCCGGCGGCTCAGCCCCGAATTCCCTCGCTTCGCAGCGGATTCCTTCTTCGCCAGACCAACCACTCGACCTCGCACCAGCTTCCGCGGAACGATCCTCTTGATTGACATGGTTCCCTCCAGGTTGATAATCCTCCTCTACCCAGCTTTGAAGGGCCGGTCACATACGGCGCCAAGACCCCTTCCAACATCCATGATATACCGGGACAGCCGCACCGGCACTGGATCTGGTCTGTCTGGTTTATTTGGTTGGTTTGGTTTCTTTGGTTCGATGAACGAAACAAACTAGACAAACCAAATGAACCAAATAA
>JBGPVY010000172.1:0-6655 GCA_041491905.1 Nitrospiraceae bacterium
AAACTTAGAGACTCTTAACGTGCGCCGATTGTTTCTCAACTGGTGGTGCAGATGCTTCCAACGCCCGCACCTGCTTTTGCATTGTCTGCAATTGCTCTTGCAGCACGGTGATCTGCGCGTCTTTGTCGGCGGCAGGTTGTGTGGGCGGCTTCATGTTCATGCCACACATACCTTGCCCGTTCGAGCGCCCCATATACCACATCATCAACGCCATGCCGACGGGACAGGCAATTACTGCGATGATAGGCAGATAGCTCAGTAGAGATTCCATGTGAATTCCTCCCTCGTGATGCGCAGCACAGAGTCGGTATCCTGTGCCCGCGGCAGTCCGCTGCTGAAGAACATCACCGGCACTGACGTTGTCTATTCCGTCTCATAGAAATGACCTCCCAGGGTTCCCACACGTTCGACGCCCTGTCTGCGCTCTGGTTGTACGTGGCCAAGAGAACTAGACGGTAGGGACGCTGAAACCGAGAGTCGAACGGCACACGTGATGGCACTGGAGCGATTACATGGTATGGGAGGGGAAGATCAGATGCGAAGCACGGAAATCTTGAGCAGGAGATCCTGGGGAGGAGCGACTGCGGGATGATCGGACAAGCGGCTGCTGGGTGAGGTGTGAATGACAAGAAGCGCTAACGAGGCGGTGTCTTCAGAACAGATCGTCTGACAGTCACGGTTGAGGTGGAGCTTATCGGCAGACTGCACGTCGAGCGTCTTAAACGCAGCGCAGTACTGATTGACAGGTTGTTCATCTGGAGTCGAACAGCCATTGCCCATTGCAGCGGCCGTGACACCATTCACCGGCAGGAGGCAGGCAAAGGCATTGAAGCTCAACACGAAAAAGAGCACGACGAGTGTGCCGGCTAGAACCAAAGGGGAACGATGAGAATGTATTCGCATCGCATCAGTCTATCCCTCTCCATCCCAGCCGTCAACAGTGCACCTCTCACACATTTGACCCCAACACCTCAAACAGAACGGATCCTAGCTGGGAGCTGATTGATCTTCCACTGCGCGCAGCTTTCTCACCCTACCACCCAAAGGGTATCCATGTTTATACACGATTTCGCGCGTCGAACGAGCACATTCTTATCGTGCGCGTTCCGCGAGCAGGAGGACGACCAGGCTACCCTCCCCTCCCCACTTGCAGTTCTCTCGTCCAACCCGTACACTGATATCGTTGCGATCCAGCCTGGCCTGATCAGTCCTGCCCGATCGTCCATCAGCTGATCAATAATTTATTCATTCGTTCGGTAGCGCTATGCCACCTACAATTCTCTTGAGCTGCGAGTCCATCAGCAAGAGCTACGGGGTGAAACCGTTGTTTGCTGATTTATCGATCGGGTTGGCCGAGGGTGATCATGTCGGATTGGTCGGGCCTAACGGCTCCGGCAAATCGACCTTGCTGAAGATCATGGCCGGGCTCGAAGAACCGGATGAAGGCACCAGATCGATGCGCCGGCAACTCCGCATCGGCTACGTGCCGCAAGACCCGTCACTTGACGGAACGCGTACGATCGAAGAAGTCCTCGCACAGGTCCTGACCGACGAAGGTCTAGACCCCCACGACCATAGTGATCGCATGTCCGCAGCGCTCAGCCTGGGCGAGTTTTCCACAACCGACCAGTCCACAGCCAAGCTCTCCGGAGGATGGAAGAAACGCCTAGCCATCGTCCGGTCATTGATGCTGGAACCGGATGTCCTTCTTATTGACGAGCCGACCAACCATTTGGATGTCGAAGGCATCCTGTGGCTGGAGCGATTGTTACGGGCCGAAGCCCGTGCCTTTTTCGTCGTGAGCCACGATCGGCGCTTTCTGGAAGCAGTCACGTCGCGGATGATCGAACTGAATCGCAGCTATCCCACCGGGGTATTCGAGGCCAAAGGAAACTACAGTGACTTCCTGGAACAGCGGGATGCCGCGTTGCACGCGCAAGCCAACTATGAAGCGTCATTGGCCAATCGTGTCCGCCGCGAAGTGGAGTGGCTCCGGCGCGGGCCCAAAGCCCGCACGACGAAAGCCAAATCGCGGATCGACTCGGCCGGCCGCTTGATCGAAGAACTGAACAGCGCCGACGCTCGGAAAGACCAAGGCACGGCGGGCATCAATTTCACCGCATCGGGGCGCAAGTCGAAACAGTTGATCGAGGCTACCCAGCTCTGCAAATCACTCGGCGGGCGGGCGATCGTGAAGGATCTCGATCTCCTGCTCGGGCCGGGACAGCGGCTTGGGTTGCTGGGCCCAAACGGAAGCGGCAAAAGTACGCTTCTGAAATTGGTGGCGGGTACGCTGAAGCCGGACTCCGGCACCCTCGCTCGCGCGGACAAGCTACGCGTGGTCACATTCGAGCAGCACCGTGAATCGCTGGACCAATCCGCTTCGCTCCGTCGAGCTCTCGCCCCTCATGGCGACGCAGTCGTGTATCAAGACCGCTCGGTGCATCTCGTGTCCTGGGCGAAACGGTTTCTCTTCCGGCCGGAGCAGTTGGATCTCCCGGTCTCCCGCCTCTCCGGAGGCGAACAGGCGCGCCTCCTCATCGCACGGTTGATGCTGCAACCGGCCGACCTCTTGATCCTCGACGAGCCGACGAATGACTTGGACATTCCGACCCTCGATGTGTTGGAGGACAGCCTGGTGGAATTCCCCGGCGCATTGATGCTGGTGACACACGACCGATGGCTCTTAGACCGCGTCTCCACCATGCTGCTCGCGCTGGACGGCACAGGACGGATCGAATGGTTCGCCGACTATGCGCAATGGGAGTCTGCGCAAGAACGCAAGGCGGCGGAACAGACTCGTGTCTCGACGTCACGGCCCTCCAAGCCAGCCCGCGTCGAATCGGGATCAACTCCAAAGACAAAACGAACAGGCCTGTCCTATCGGGAGCAAAAGGAGTGGGCGAAGATGGAGGAAAGAATTCTCCAAGCCGAGGAGACCATTGCTGCCTGTCAGGCCGCAGTGGAAGACCCCGCCGTCGCCTCCAATGCGGCGGCGTTACAAGAGAGATCCGAGGCGCTGGACGCAGCCCGCACAGCCGCGGAGCGGCTCTATAACCGCTGGACCGAACTCGAGGGAAAACAGACACAGTCCGCCGGCCAGCCCTAGCACCTAGAGTTCATTTGGTTTGTTTGGTTTGTCTTGTTTATTTGGTTGAACCTGAGAGACCAGATGAACCAAACAAACCAGATGAACCAGAGCAACCAGCCGGTTGCCTTGTACGCCACGGCAAAGTCTGTACAATACTCCCATGCGCCCATCGACTTTACTCTATACGCTGTTGATCCTCACCTTCATCTTGCTCGCCTCCGGCTGTGAAACAACCAACCGAGCCCTCACGGCGGCTGAACGAGTCACCAAGGGCCGGACCGGCCATGCCATCATCGATCTCGCCGGGGGAAAAGATCCGGCACAGATCGCCAAGAAGCGTCTCGACCAGTACGCGCGCGATCCCGAGGCGATGCTCAGGGATCTGCGCACCGCAAAGAAGGACTTCGAGACCATCCTTGCCGCTCTCGGGGTGAACGTCGGAAAAACCTGGGGAAAGAAGGAAGTCCAACTTCCCGAACGCAAGAAATATGTGAAGTACACGCAAAACTATAAGAGCCGGGCGATCGTCGACTTTGACTCAGGAGAGATTCTGGTCGAGACGCTGGACGAACAAGACCCCCCACGCAGTCTCAAGAATGCCGTGATCACGACGATCCTGACCCCGCAAGATCCCCGATCGGTCGATTTGTTTTCCGACAAAGAAATAGTCCTCACCGGCGACAAGGCCCCCTACCTCTTTGGCCTCGTCCTCGATCAGCAGAATAAACCAATGAGCACGCCGGAGGAAGCCGAGCCGTTTGCCGCCTATCTCCTTGAAAAGAAATCCGGCACGCGGACAGTCGACCAAGACGGAACCAAGAAGACGGTCAACTACGTCACGATGGCGATGGTGTCCAATCTCCCGATGAAGCAAGCGGAGAAATATCGAACGCTGGTTCACCAGTTTGCAGAACAATATCGCATCAGCCCCAGCCTGGTCTTCGCCGTCATCCGCACAGAGAGCAACTTCAACCCCTATGCCGTCAGCTCGGCCCCCGCCTATGGACTCATGCAACTGGTCCCCACCAGCGGGGGCCGTGAAGCCTACCGAAAGGCGAAAGGCCAGGACGTCGCCCCCTCGCGGGACTACCTATTCGATCCCGCCAACAACGTCGAGTTGGGAACCGCCTATTTGAACGTGTTGATGTTTAATCAGCTGGAAGCCGTGGAGCACAATGTGTCGCGGGAGTACTGTGCGATTGCAGCCTACAATACCGGCCCGAGCAACGTCTTCCGCACCTTTTCGCGCGACCGTGTGGCGGCCGTCAACCAGATCAACAGCCTCCAGCCGGCCGGCGTCTATGACCAGTTGCGCCAAAATCTGCCCTACCAGGAAACCCGCCAATACTTGGAAAGGGTAACCGGCTACCGCAAATCCTTCGTCAGCTCATCGGAGAGCTCAACCCAATAAGAAACGGTTCGTCTCTCGTCCGAAGAAAAGAGCATATAGCGTATAGCTTATGGCGAGAGCATGTGCGGAAAAGACAGGACTTTCTTTGTTCGTGCTATACGCCATTAGCCATAAGCCATCAGCTCCGCCTTCTCACGTTTTACGTTTCACGGGTACCCAGAATGCCGCAGTCAGGTAGGTCTCGGCAGGAATTGGCCTGCTGGTTCCGCACATCGTAGTCGACCACTCCACGTCGCTGGTCGAGTTCGATCGTACAACAGGCTTCCAACATCCCCTTCAATTGACGACGCCCCCGTTGCACGCGAGATTTCATC
Source organism: Nitrospiraceae bacterium (assembly GCA_041491905.1). GTDB lineage: Bacteria > Nitrospirota > Nitrospiria > Nitrospirales > Nitrospiraceae > Palsa-1315. The sequence continues at coordinate 4,817 of JBGPVY010000172.1, forward strand.
CCGGAGAGCGAGAGACCGAGTTGAGCGGCAGCCTCCTGCTGAGCAAGCCCTTCAAGATCGACCAGAATCACCGCTTGCCGATACTCTCCGGACAAACGTTTGATCATGGGACGAAGACAGTTGGCCAGCTCCGTACGGAGCTGGCCGGAGTCCTCAGATGCCGTCGTCATGGTGGACGACGATTGATAGGCTTCGAGGTCTGCCGCGAGACCGGCAGGCATTTCTTGACGGCGCCCCGGTGCACGGTAATGATCAATGATTGCGTGACGCGCAATCTGGTAGATCCATGAGATCAGCCGGCGCTGATCTTTTAGCCCATCGAGCCCTCGCTGCATCTTGAGCCAGACGTCCTGTACGATGTCATCGACCTCAGCCTCATTGGCGACACGCTTCGCGATGAACGCACGGAGGCCATCGTGGACTTGCCGCCAAGTCTCCAGAGCATGGGCCTCCATCTGAACACCTCCGCCGTTCGATACCATACGGTACTGCTCCTTCCTTATGCTGTGCAAGTCGCCGGTCCCAACGCACCCTTCCCCTTTGGCACACAGCAGCCGGTCTGCGCGAGCGAACCCTCCACAGCCAACTGCTCATGGACCGTAAAGACTTCCCAGGGATTGCCGTCCGGGTCGGTAAACCAGAGTTTGTCCTGCCGCGCGAAGCAACAGGCTAAGCCCTCCTCGACCTTTTCGAGGATGCCCCGTTCCAATAGCTGCTGTTTCCAGATCGCGATATCATCGGCAGATTCGACTTCAATGCCGAGGTGGTTCACCGCGCTCACCCTGCCGGTGGACGACACGAGCGCCAAATTCAGCGCCGGCGCCGTCAGATCGAACTTGGCATAGTCCGTCGTCTGCTTCTGCGGCGCCACACCGAAGACCTTCTGATAGAACTCAACCGAGGCGGGCACGTTTCGCACATCGAGAGAAAGATGAGGCCTCATGGGATTCTCCCTTCGAGTGGATGGGAAGGCACCGTGCCTCCCCTTACCTCTAAAGACGGAGAATTCCCGAAAAGGACGCAAGCCGTGCCGCGCGAAGCGCGGGAACCGGCTAGTTGCTCTAGTTTATTTGGTCTGTCTCGTTTATTTGGTTGAACCAGATACACCAGATGAACAAAACAAACCAGATGAACCAGAGAAACCGCTGTTAGTGTGATGCGACTGCCGCTGATGCGTGCGGAGTCTTTGTGTCGAACGTATGCACATGCTCCGGTCGGAATCCGAGTCCGATCATCCGAGCGGGAATCCGGCGGAGGAACGGAACCAACGCCAGCAGCCGGATTGCGAATGGCGGCGAGAACTTGTCCGAGCCGCTGAGGGCGCGCCTGATGACGCGATTCTGAATTGCAAGTTGCACTCGTTGCGTCATGCGAGTCGGCCACTCACGCCGCTGCTGTACCCGGCATAAATCTTCGGTCGTAAGCCGGCCGTCGCGCAGCGGAGCTGCCAAGAGATTCGATGCGGCCACCGCATCCTGAATGGCCAGGTTGATCCCCACACCACCGACCGGAGACATTGCATGAGCCGCATCGCCGATGCAGAGGAGACCAGGACGATACCACCGGCGCAACCGGTCGACCTGAACCGTCAGTAACTTGATCGGCTCCCAGTCGTGGAGTTCGCCGACACGGTCGGTCATGAACGGCGCGAGCTGTGCGACAACATCACGAAATGCCGGTAGCCCTCGCCCCTGAAGTTGATCTCGCGATCCCTTTGGGATCACGAAGCCGCACTGCCAATAGTCGCCCCTGTTCAGCATGATGAAGATCCGACCGGCGTCGAAACGGCCTATGGGATCTCCTGGATCGCTTGGCTGCCGGGAAAGACGGAACCACAGG
>JBGPVY010000251.1:0-4272 GCA_041491905.1 Nitrospiraceae bacterium
CCTTCGATTCCCTATACCTCTCTTTAGGGGAGTGGCCAAGGCTGCCCTTTACTGCGCGCATCGAACGAGCACAGTTTCACCGTGCGCGTTCTGCGAGCAAGAAGGGCACCTGGCCGCTCCCTCCCCACCCTTCCAAGCTTGCTCGTTCTCTTTTCTTAAGGGGGTGGCCTGGATTGGTCCCCAACTGCGCACGTCGAACGACCACAGCTTTATCGTGGGGGTTCCGTGAGCAAGGGGGACTAACCAGGCTACCCCCTATTCCCCTAATTGGAGATTACCCTGGGCGCCTGGAGGCGGCTGATACAGTCACGCCAGAGTGTGGCCGGGTCCTGGTCAAAGATGTTGAACGAATCCGGCGGCAGGGTCGCCCATCCCCCCTGGAGCATTTCGTATTTCAGCTGCCCCGGAGCCCACCCGGCGAATCCCGCAAAAGCCCGGAAGGTTTCGGTCGGTTTCGCCTGCGTAATGATGCGTTCCAGGACCTTCGGTGTGCCCCCCACATAGACCCCGTCGAAGACCGATCGTGCGTCGGCCGGAGGCTCCTTGAGTCGGAACAGCAGGAGAAGCCGGGATGGCTCGACCGGGCCACCAGCAAACAGCCGGTAGCTAGTCCCCTTGAGCACGGTGAGGTCCGGCAACGCATGGGACAGGAGAACGTTCGTGGAGCGATTCAGAATAAGCCCGACAGTTCCCTCAGGCCCGTGCTCCACGATGAGCACGACGGATTCGCGGAAGTTCGGATCATCCAGCGATGGGCTGGCCACTAAGAGCACACCTTTCCCGACCGACGACGGCGCGAATTCCATGCCCGCCAGGGCAGGTACCGCGTGCAGGACGGTCAATAGTCCCCCGAGCAGGAAGATCGCCATGACTTTCCGTGCACCAGTAAAACCCGGCGCGCGCGAGTACTCAGACGTGAGGACCGAAAATAAGTACATCCTACTTTTCAGTCGGTTGCAGTGGGAAATTCGGGAAAGGCTACGACTCGCTGCCGGTAGGTGTCAACTTAGCTTAGCGAAATGGCGAAATACACGTATTTGCGGGGATTGCGTCCTTCCATATACAGATGCTCCCTCCAAGCCTGCTCCTATCCGACTTAAAATGGTGGCCTGAATGGTCTCCCACTGCGCGCGTCGCCATTGAGTCTCGTTAAGCGGGCTTCGTGAAGCGTATCTCGTTCAGGAGTTCGGATGCTTCACGATCGACGAACGACAATGGAGCGTGCACGTTGTGTGAGCACAGAGGATCAGCGATGATGGGAAGGTTGAATCCGCCCATTCATACGATCTTGCCCCGGTTTAACAGTGATAGTGAGCATTATTGATCAGATTGGACATCTCGATTGAGACATTATCTGCAAAGCTTGTGAGCCATGTTTAATGGAAAGCAGCTTGCCCATTTATTTACTGTGTAATGACCGTGAACGTAAGGAGGAGGTACTCCATGGCGGAAAAACCATGCGCGAACCCGCGCTGTACGTGTATGGCAGAACCGGGAAAGGAATTTTGTTCGTCTAATTGCCGAGAGGCAAAAACAAGCGCTCCCTGTTCCTGTGCCCATAAGGGGTGCGGAGGGAAGCGTTAATAGGTCGAGCCCTCACAGGGTACACAAAGTTATCATAGACGAGGAGTTGAGTATGTCGTGGTCAAATCATGAATGTGGTAGGGTTACCCTCTCACGATCTACCAGGAGGTGTCCCGCGAAAGTTCATGGACTTGTGGCCATCGCAATCCTGACCCTCCTTCCGGCACTCGCCATCGCCGCCGATGTACTCCCGCCTGCCCAATTGCCTGAGAGCGGTGGCGGGCCAGCTCCTGGCATCACTCCAGAGAGGCCGTCAGAATCTGGTGTTCCGGCAATCCCTCCGTCTCGTATAGATCCGGGTATTCAACACACGCCGGAGAGGCGCGCAGATCCTCGCGGTTCCGTCCAACCGCATAACCTCGATCCGAGCATGTCCACGAATCCTGACGTGGCACCTGCCCCACGCGAGGGCATCAATCCCCCCGGTGGAGCAAGACCTAAAGGGAAACCAGGTGCCCAGTAATGAATGGACGGCTTGACCTGCAAGAGGGAAACTGAGCCACTGCGAAGTTGAGGAATCGCGTTAATCTGGGAGTCATCATGATGCAAATTGACGCATTCAGGCCGACGGTCAGCACTGTGTGTCCTCAAAAGGTCGCCTCACAATGAATCCAAAGACATGCCTCGTTCCAATCGAGGGAATTTATTCACCAGCGGATGCTAGCACGCAGGGCGAGCTGACCATGGATTCCCCTTGCCCATCATTGCCTAGACCGACTCCCACGCCCGACCCGCCGTTGCCGCCAGATCCGTCGCCGTTTCCCGGCCCTCCATTGCCTGAACCGCCTCCCACGCCTAATCCGCCCCAGCCGCCAGATCCGTCGCCGTTTCCCGGCCCTCCGATCACAATAGGCCAGTTCACCGCTTGCTCGTACCTCCCCCTCAAGGGGTGGTCTTGATTAGTCCCCAACTGCGCACGTCGAACATATGATGCTCCTTCCAAGCTTGCTCGCTTCTCGCTCAAGGGAGTGGCCAAGGTTGCCCTTTACTGCGCGCATCGAACGAGCACAGCTTCACCGTGCGCGTTCTGCGAGCAAGAAGGGCACCTGGTCACTCCCTCCCCTACCCTCCCACTCAAGTTGGTGGTTTCTGTTCTGGTCCACTGGCACATGGAATCTTAAATGACGGGTCCGACAATAGATGTTTGTCGTCGAGCAGCTTCATGATGAGCTTGGCGGCTTGGAAGAGATCGTTCTGTTCTCCCTCAGAAATCCAAAACTTCGTCTTGATTTGCGTCACACGTTCGGCCAATTCCTCATCAGCATCGGATTCTCCGGCATAGAGCAGATGCCGAAGCGAGATATGGCGGACTTCGCAGCCGCATTGCCGGAGATCGTTCACCGGGAGCCGGCCCCTCGTCTCCCGGTCTTGCTTCTCGACTGGAATGCCCATTCTCTCGAGTAGGGAGCGACGAGATTCGATCAACATGGCATCCGTGGCATCGAGCGCATTGGTGTCGACGAAATAGTCGATGAATGTACGATCGGACTCACGCGTGTTGAGCTCAGCATGATCGCTCGATGGCGTGGCGTCGGTGACGATAATGACACATCCCTTGGGAAACAGCTGATCGAGCGAGGTGCCCAAAATGTTCCGATTCACGTATTCGACGATGGCCTGGATGCCAAGATTATCGATGGGACCGCCGTCATAGAGATGCTGGTACTGCGGCGGTTCCACATACCCCTGCAGGGTCACGTCCTGGAAGGCGCCGGGAAACGCGGATGATGCATTCACGGCATTGGCGACGTGATAGGTGGCCAGAATCGAATGGAGCATGGCGAAGCGATCATCCGTAAACGTGAAGCGGGTATGATCGTTATGGATGGTCGAATTGAGCAAGATCTTCGGATGCGGCCGAAGATCTGCAAAGGTGGCCTTGTGGTATAAGCGGTTGTTGAAGACTTGCACCATAATATCTGAGCGGGTGAAGTCGGAAAGCCAATAGCGGAAGATGTTCTGCGGCAGAAACCACCGGCGAATCCAACTGCTCTGAAAATCATAGCCCAACGCCTCGCGGACCGCCGGCTCGGTAAATGCACCGGCCTTGTCTCCGAGTCCGTAGTACACGGCCGGGAGTGTCCCACCGGATACACCGGAAATCACATCGACTTGTTCCAGCAAACCCCGCCGTTGGAGTTCCAGCATGACGGCGGCGCCGAAGTTGGCCGCTCGACTCCCGCCGCCGGAGATGGCGAGTGCGAGAAACCGGCCATCCTTCGTTTCGAGATCGGTCAACTTCCATGAGCCGGCTGTGTCGGGCACCGGCGTGCCGGTGGGCCATGTCTCATTCCATCCTGGTCGCCCGTGGCCTGGCAGAACAGAGCACCCTCCGATCCCCACAAGCAGGTACGCAATCCACGCGGTGGCGAGGAGTTTATAGCCGCGAACGATTCTGCTGCGCATTTATTCCTTTGATTGACACGGGAGGTCGGACGGCATGGACACCTCTAAGAGATGCCAATTGTAAGAGGCGCGAAGAGAACGCGCAAGAGAGATTGCGTGGAGCAGGTGAAGAAATACGTGTATTCCGGCGTGGCCAGTTACCTGGTTAGTCGATACTAGCCCAGATGCGGGCGGGATCGGGCCCCGTAGGGCAAGAAATGGAGACTTTCTGAGTTTCCAGAGGTTGGCCCGATTGGTCTGCAACTGCGCGTGTCCAACGATATATAAATGATCCTTCCAAGC
>JBGPVY010000100.1:0-9274 GCA_041491905.1 Nitrospiraceae bacterium
AAGCTCGACCCTGTTCATTTTTGTTTCCTCCCTGTGCCGAAACCTGTGTAACCCTGCGGCACGTCTTTCATGTTGCTCGGGAGCTGACCCCTGTCCTGTGACGCTGTAAGCGCAGATTCTATGCCGTCTGGCAAGGAGGAGAAAATGCTTGGTTGTGCCATAATTCCAATAACTTGTGGTTACTCATGACTCCCATCTTTCGTAGGGAGATCAGGGTGGGGGCTTTCCTTTTCTTGGCTCTCTTTGCCGCACTTTGCGGTTCGTTGGAGGATGCTGCGGGAGACCCCCAATCTGTCTTGTGCCAGATACCACGAACGAGGGGCCCTCTCGCGTGCTGAAGGAAGACTGTGGTACTCTCTGCTCTGCTCTCCTCATCGTCTGATCGAGAAGGAGTCGACTGCCATGGCGAAACTTCGGTACTGCGAACGAGTCCACACACAGTTTCCCGTTGTGTTTGCTGGTGAGGCCTATGTGGGGGAGGGAACGGTGCTCAACGTGTCTGTCCCTGGCTGCGCCGTCCACAGCCGAAAACGAGTACAGCCCGGCTCCTATCTTGAGATGAGAATGCTCGTCCCCGACACCACGTCTCCGCTCCGAGTCGGATTAGCCAAAGTACGCTGGTGCGAGGGACGACGGTTCGGTGTCGAATTTATTCAAATGCCTGGGGAAGACCAAGTCCACTTAGGTCGGCTCGTCAGGAAACAGATCCCTCTCGCGCTGCCACCTCGATCCAGCGTGTGGCAAGGGCGCATTCCTGATAATCACACCAGCTAGTGAGGGTGAAGGCGCATGACGAGAAGTCTAATGCTCATCATGATACTGCTCTTGGCAGGCTGTGCTGAGCCCTATACTGTGTTCCATAACCAGACGGGCCAACCGATCATACTGGGTCGCCGCGCATATTCTTACGAAGGCTGTCTCTCCACGATGCGCGAGGAGGCGGCTCGACTTGGGGTCTCGCTGAGTACGGTCCAGGTAAAAGGTTCTTGGCAAGGTCGGTCTCTCCTCTGGCCTTTTGAGCCAGGGTATGCCTGTGAAGGGGCTATCGGCCCCGAACGTCTCCCCCACGGAATCTATCCGAACGTTCCGCCGCTCTCACCTCAAGGATAGTCATCGCCCATTTCCTGCCTTTTTGACTTCGTCCGCATGCCCAAGAATTCGGCAGAGAATTTTCTTTATCAATCCCCCGGGAGACCTGTTGACAATACCACTGCTGGCGCAGTATTACTCGACCAACACTACCGGATGTAGCCTATGGTTGCCCACTCCTGGACCTGTGCTCTGTTTTTCGCCAAAGGCCAGATAATAGAAAGGAGGTGGCTCGCTTTGAGCTCGCCGTGTTGTTCGCTTATCAGGAGCCGGTAACAGAAAACTTCACCGGTAATTTGGCGAATGTATTTCGTTCGTCTGCCACACGCACTATCCGAAATAATTTACTTCACAAGGAGTTGTAATGGAAGACCTGGTCATCGAAGAAGAAGGCGCCTCATCCGCACTTAAAATTACACTTGGTGATTTTCTCATCTTCATCAATTGGATGAATCAAACCGAAAAATCCCTCGATCGCGCTGAAGCCTTACCGACCCTCCCTGACTTGGATTCCGGCAAGGTCAAAGGCTGGGTCCAACTCGTGCAACGGCTTGAGGAACGCTTCCGCCGAAGTGAAGAAAAGAAACTGGCGCTCGAAGCGAACGTGATCGCCCAGGAAGCGCAGTTGGGGCAACTCTTGTCGCACCTGCATGCGAATATCGCCTCACTCTACGACAACCTCGGACAATCGCAAAAGGCCGAAGAGGTTCGTCGTCGAGCTGAAGCACTCCATGTAGGTTAGAAGTAGGGTGCCTGAATCCCAGATCGTCCGTCGTGGTTCCTCTTGACCGCCCTACGTAGTTATCAGGATCGAATAGCTTCGGCCTGCATCTGCTTGCAAGGGGCGCTCATGGTCTTAGCCGGGGAGAGTGGTATCGTGTGCGCTATGCTGTAACGCTTGTCCGTGGCGTGGAACTCCCCTCGAGTTTCACGCCTCTCCCTGACCGTATTTTCGCATTTTCTTTATCCCCCCTCGGTTCTTGGATATAATCACGCTCTCTTAGTAGCCGGCCTCGGGGGCTCATGCGATAGCGAGGGTGTAGATGATCAAAGTGCTCCTCATCGAAGACAAGGACGTCGACGCTCAGCTCACGATGGATCTCCTTTCTGAGTGGAGCATTGAGGAGTTCCAGATTACCCGTGCTAAAACGCTGGGAGAGGGACTCACGCTTCTCAACCGTGAGCGGTTCGATGCAGTGCTCTTGGACCTTTCCCTCCCGGATGCGTTCGGTCTCCCGACGGTCAGACAAGTCCATGCCACCAGTCCGACGATCCCCGTTGTCGTCCTGAGCGGCGTGAGCGACCAAAGCCTGGCTCTTCAAGCCGTCCAACAGGGGGCGCAGGATTACCTCGTCAAAGGTCAGGGTCATCCCGAGCTGTTAGCTCGTGCCGTCCGCTATGCCATTGAGCGGAAACGCTCCGAAGAACGCCTGACTTACCTTGCACAGTACGATCACTTGACCGGGCTGGTAAATCGTACCCTTTTTCGTGATCGGCTGATTCAAGCCATGGCTCGAAGCAAGCGCATGCAACAATCGATTGGTCTCATGCTCCTCGATCTTGATCGATTCAAAACGGTGAATGATACCTTCGGCCATGACATGGGCGACGAACTACTCAAGGCCGTGTCTGAACGACTCAAGACCTGTGTGAGGGAAGTCGATACCGTGGCCCGGATGGGCGGGGACGAATTCACGATTATTCTAGAAGGGGTCTGTTCCGAACAGAACATCCTCGTGGTGGCGAAACGCATCACGGAATCCATTGCCACGCCATTCGAGCTAAAGGGGCACCACATCTCCATCGGCATCAGCATCGGAATTACGATTTATCCTCACGACGATCATCCCGTTGACGAATTACTGAAGCATGCCGACACGGCGATGTATCGAGCGAAGCAGCAAGGCGGTAGCACGTTCCACCTTCACGAGGCCTCTGGGACTCACTCGGCCAATCTCCTCCCGTAGCGTCCGTCGTGCTACGGACGTTGCGGGAATCAAGACCGGAGATCCCTTCTGACTCCTCTCCGACCTGTCCTTCTTTATTCTACGCACTGATTCCCAGATTGCCGGTGTCCCCGACACCCTGTCTACTCACCGGCCGATGTCACCTAACGGCTGGTCCGTCACGATCAAGGTCCCGCGCGGATTGGGGGCAAGAATGTTTGACGTGTCGAGCGCCTCTCGACCGGGAGTAGGGTGGCAGTCGGGAGTCATCACCATCCCCCAGTGCTGATTCTCGCTGCATGTATTGTCGACGAGGAGCGCTTCTGCGTGATGAAAGAGGAGAATCCCGCTCAGCATATTATCCCGGCACCGGTTCCTCACGAGCTCCGGATGGCTCCCAGGATCCCGCACCGCAATACCGAAGTGGTGGTTGCCCCTGCAGACATTGTCGGCGATCCTCGGCTGTGCTCCGGCAAACACAAAAATCCCCGATTCGCGGTTGCCGCAGACTTCGTTCTCGACAAATGTCGGTCGCGATTGCGGGCCATAAATCACCACACCGGACAGAATACCCTCCGTGGCACGGCACTGTGTCACAGCACAAGAGGAATCGAGCAGGTTCATTGCGGAATTCTGATCGCTTCCGACGTATCGAAACGTGATTCCGGAGATGCGACCGCTTGGGACCTGCTGGAGATAGAGGGGCCCCCCACGACGGGAAAAAATCTGCACTTCGTCTCGACCGGCCCCCACCAAATGAATCGGTCGCCCCGTGATAAAGACTTTGTCCTCATAGATCCCGGGACGAACAAAGACCTGGTCATGCTCTCCAGCATCGAGTAGTGCCGCACTGGGTCGCGGGTACGAGTCGCCGTCATTCGCGTCGACGATCAAGGTCTTTCCGCCGAGTGGATTCGGCGGAGGATCAGTCTTCATGTCCAACTCCCTTCACCGCGCCTTTCTCCCTCTCACCGTCGTCATTCTACTTCGGAGACTCTGGTCTGAGCGACCTGGTGGCATTATTTCGACCACAAGCAAGCAAGTCAAGTTCTCCACAAATCGTTTACTGAAGCCACTTCGCTGAGTAGTGGGCTCCACTCTGTCAAGCGAGGGGACTCATGCACAGATCGTACAAATCTGTCGATCAGGCAGGGGCAGTCACTCGACAATGTTTGCTATCGAATGGCGCCAAGCTAGTGGATTGTCGTCGGTTTTAGCCACACCAGATAGTGGCATGGTGGCACGGCGATTGCGATATCGAGAGGGGATGGGTACCGAGACCGTGCGGAGCAGTACGGAGGTATTACGATGAAGACGCTGATGATCGTGCTCCCAGGAATGATTGCGGTGCTGTTTTCTCTCAATCTCGCCGTCGCCGCCCCCTCCAACATGCAGGATTCGTCTCGACACCTCTATGATCGAGTGATGGAGGAGTTCAAGCACAGGGATTACGAGGCCGCGCTGGCTGGTTTTCGATTCTTTCTCGAACTCCACGGGCAGTCCTCGCTGGCAGCCAATGCGCAATACTGGGTGGGAGAATGTCAGTACCGATTAGGGCGCAACAATGAAGCCTTGAAAACCTTCTACCACGTTGTGTCCTACTACCCACTCAGTCAGAAACTTGCTGCCGCTACCTTAAAGATTGGGCAAACCTACACTAGGCTGAAGGATCACGAGAAGGCTCGTATGATGTACGAGCGAGTGGTCGATCAATATCCAGAGAGCGCAGAAGCAGAGGTGGCACGGAAAGCCCTCGACGCGGCGCCGATGCGGGATAAGGAACCGACCCCTCAACTGACCGGCAACGACCTTCCCGACTAGTTTCACCTCAAGACAGGCAGAGGACGTGTCGGCAATTAGCAGCGGCAGTCACTCGTCATCGCCGACGCCAAGCAGCTGAGCCAGTTGAGGCACCGTATAGGACGTGTGGGGCTTCAAGGTGGTCAACGTGATGCCAGCTGCCTGCAGGACAGACTGGATCTCCCGTGTCCGAGTGACCTCGTGTGGCTGAGGGGGAAAACCTTCTTCAAGCAATACAACTTGCTCCGCAGCCTTCGTTCCTGGGTGGACCAACACAAAGTCGAGTTGCTTCAGCGCGATCTGTCTCAACACCTGCGACCGAACCTTTCCTTCCGCCTCAACGCTGACAACAGACCAGAGTGGAACCCTCGCAAAGACAAGATAATGGTCTTCCACGGCCAAACGTATGAGATTGTAGAGCAAGAGATCGGTGTCAGTCAGCAGAGGCTGGGGACGTAGCGTAACGCCAGCAGGAAGGACAAAGGTCTCTTTCCTGGCTAGCCCACTGGTTGACGAGACCCTCAGCCGCCAAATCAGGAACGCCAGGCCCGCGATGACAAGACCGATGAATACATTCTCCATTGTGACAACTATCGCCCAGGGAGGGATTCACGCCAGCGAGGCCCGTTCGGCACAATCGTGCCAAGGAGTACCGGATGATTCGCGCCCGTCACAGACGGGATGTTGCCCCACTGCCCCGTCACGGTTTGATAGGCCAAGAGGGCAAAGGCCACCGCCTCAAACACCTTACTGTCCCACCCCACGGCCTCAAATGTGGTGACCGGAACCGGAGCGAAGACCGTCGTGAGATGGCTCATGATCGCACGGTTACGGACGCCACCGCCGCCCACCACCACTTCATCGATCTCACCGCTGATCCACCGTCGCGAGGTTCCCACCGCCTTGGCCGTCCACATACTGCAGGTCGCCAACAGATCCTCGATCGAGAGGCTGCGTTGCCGCTGAATCGCGATTAGTTCCTCGATGAGATCAGGACCGAATGCTTCCCGCCCGGTCGATTTGGGCGGCCTCTTGGACAGAAAGGGATGTGCGAGCAGCTTGCCCAACAGTCGTGAATCAACCTGCCCTTTCATGGCCAGTTTTCCATCACGATCCATCAACAGCCTCCCGTTGGTCACACGCACCATAAGACTATCCAGCACCATATTGGCCGGCCCCGTATCGAATGCCTGCACCCCGCTGAGGTGTCCCCCTTTCGGCACATACGTCACGTTGCTGATGCCCCCGAGATTCACCACCAACCGTGCACGACGCGCATGCTTCAAGAGCAATGCATGTGCTGCTGGCGTCAGCGGAGCCCCTTGTCCTCCTGCGGCGATGTCACGGGAACGGAAATTGGCCACGGTGGTAATGCCCGTTCGTTCGGCAATTACGGCCGGCTCGGCAATCTGGAGGGTGGAACGAATGGCGCCGACTCCCGGCGCATGGATACCATGCGGAAGATGGTGCACGGTTTGGCCATGAGAGCCGATCAACGCCACATCGCTCGGCTGGAGTTTCGCCTGCCGAATCACGTGCAGCGCCGCGTTCGCAAACCATTCACCAAGCAGCGCATTGAGGTGACAGACATCCGCGACCGTCCCCGAAACTGACGCGGAGAGAATGCGCTGCTGTAACGAGCGTGGATAGGCCAGTGTGTGTGCCGCGAGCGTCCGCGCCTTCAGGGAGCGACCTCGCCCTGTAATGTCCACGAGTGCAGCATCGACACCATCACCGGATGTTCCAGACATGAGTCCCACGACGTGCATTCTTTGACCCCTCCAGTGATCGTCTAGCAGGATGCTGAAAAAATCCTCCAGCGGCGTTCTTGCTTCGCTCCCAGGAACCGTGAAACGTGAGGCGTGAAACGTGAAACGAGGGTCAGCCGTGGAGTTGCGGCCTTGCTTGGGACAAGGCGCGTCTTGGCGCGCCGGGGTTGGGCGGGTGAGAAGGCTGGCCTTTTTGAGCGTCCTGCTCGGTGCTCTCCTGTTGTCCTAGATGTGCGGGCCATTAAATTTCCACCGTGCCCCAATAGTTTTTCCGCAGACTCCTAGCAAGAGCTGTAGGAGCGCTACGCTAATGGAACTCTCCGGTGGGGTCAAGCAGAGAAGAAATCAGATCGAACTTTCGAGATCGACCCACGTCGTCGCGTTGACATCAAAGGGACCCAATGTTACCGTCCTCGCCCATGCTGAATCTCCACTTGGTGCGCCTGCGCTGGGCAGTCCTCATTAGCTACGGTTTGTTCGCCGCACCTCTGGCTTATGCCGCCTCTCCTCCGGAGCCCCTCAATATCGTGGTCACGATTCCTGTCTTGAAAGACCTGACCGAACAAGTCGGCGGACCCCACGTTCGGGTCACCTCCCTACTGAGCGGCTATGAAAACGAACATACCTATTCCCCCAAACCGAGTGATCTCGTCGCCGTCAGGAAAGCCCGGCTGCTTTTCGAAGTCGGTATCGGCCTTGAAGTCTGGGTCTCCTCGCTGGTGAAGAATGCCGGCAGTGCATCACTCCGGGTCGTCACTACCTCCAAAGGCATCGCACTGCTCCGCGACAAGCCAGACCATGACGGCGCGGCTCATGCCGGCGAAGAAGACGAACGAGGGAATCCTCACGTATGGATGGACCCTGAGAACGGGATGACCATGATGCGGCATATCACGGAAGCGCTCATTCAGATAGACCCGGCCCATGCGATGGAATACCGAACCAATCAGGCATCCTATCTTCGGAAGCTGGACCAACTTCAAGGGGACTTACGCGATCGGATCACTCGCCTTGCCGATCGGCGATTCATCGCCCATCACCCTGCCTGGCCATACTTCGCAAGGCGCTTTGGGTTCCAGATCGTCGGGACGATCCAACCGCAATCCGGAAGCGAGCCATCAGCACTCCAGCTTCACGCCCTCATCGTGAAGATCAATAAGGAACGGATTAAGGTCGTGGTCTCGGAAATTCAGCTGAGCCAAAAGATTCCCAAGCTGTTGGCCAAGGAGACCGGCGCGCGAGTGGTGGTACTCACCACTCTCCCGGGAGGCCTCCCACACACAGAGACCTATCTCGACATGCTCCGTTATAATGTGCTCCAATTGGCCAACGCACTGGATGCGGCTTAGCCCGCATTATTCATGAGCGCTTCTGCTGCAATCGCCGATCCGCTGCTGCGACGGGCCTTCGGCCGGCGGGCTCGCCCCTCGGATCCTCACCGTACTGCACGAGTACGCATCGGGTCCTCAGGGCTCCGCGCGCCGGTCTCGCGACGCGGCTCAATGATTTCGCGACGAACCGTCATGAGTAATGCGGGCTTGCGGCTGATAGGCATTGGTTTCAGCGGATTGGACTGAGAGGGGCTCTCACCGACATGGCAAGTCAATCGCCTCCTATCATTCACTTCGATCATGCCACCTTTGGGTTCCCTGGAGTGGTTGCACTGGATGATATCTCGCTCGAGATTCAATCCGGCGAGTTCGTAGGGGTTATCGGGCCCAACGGGTCCGGAAAGACGACTCTCTGCCGCGCGGTTCTCGGTTTGATGGCTCCGCTGAAGGGCCACCTCAAAATTTTTGATTGTGCCTGTGATGAGCTACGCTGTCACCACCGGGCCAGGATCGGCTACCTGCCTCAGAAGGGAGTGGTCGATCGTAACTTCCCCGTCACGGTACTGGAAACCGTCATGATGGGACGGTACGGCACATTAGGGCTGTTCGCGCGGCCATCAGGGAAGGATCGCAAGATCGCGCTAGACGCTCTGGCTCATGTGGGAATGGAGGGGCATCGAGACAGCGCGCTGGGCCGCCTCTCTGGAGGACAACAGCAGCGGGTCTTCATCGCCAGAGCGTTGGCCCAGCAACCGGATGTGTTGTTACTCGACGAGCCGACGACTGGACTGGACATCACGACGCAGCACAATGTCGTCGAGTTGGTGCAGCATCTGCACGAAGAGTTAGGCTTGACAGTCCTCTTGATCACCCATGACATCAATATGATCCGTTCGCGGGTGGACCGGCTCGTGCTCCTCAAGACCCGCCTCTACGCCGCAGGGCCGCCTGCCGATGTCCTGAAGCCGGACATCCTCAGCCAGGTCTACGGGAAAGACCTGGTTATTACAGAAAAAGACCTCGTCATCGTCGAGGACTACCACCACCATCATTGACCATTCTGTACGATGCTTGAACTATTCACCTACGATTTCATGCAACGCTCGCTCCTGGCTGCGGCCTTGGTTGGCGCCCTGTGCTCGACTATCGGTGTCTTCGTCGTGCTACGAGGGCTGGCGTTTATGGGAGCCGGCACGGCACATGCGGCGTTTGCCGGAGTCGCGCTCGGTTATCTCATGGGCTGGCCGCCGCTGCTCATGGCCATTCTCTTTGGCCTCGCCACGGTGTGGATCACGGGATGGGTGGAGGAAAAAGGCCGGATGAAGCTGGATGTCTCCAT